>JASFUE010000091.1:0-10693 GCA_050050435.1 Burkholderiales bacterium
GCGGAAAATTCATACGGACATCCTTTCAATACGTTCCCGGGCCGATTGTGTCGCCAGGCAGGCCATCATGCGGATTCTGGTGGTGCGGGGCTCACGCCCGGACTGATTGGG
Source organism: Burkholderiales bacterium (assembly GCA_050050435.1). GTDB lineage: Bacteria > Pseudomonadota > Gammaproteobacteria > Burkholderiales > Eutrophovitaceae > SG8-40. The sequence continues at coordinate 112 of JASFUE010000091.1, forward strand.
GGGCGGAGGCGGATGTAGATTCGGTGTACCATTTTCCCATCGTCGAATATTTGGCCTTGTTCGCGGACAATTCCAGTCAGAGGATATAACTATGCCATTTCGTCTCATTGCTGCGCTGTTGCTCGCGTTTTCTGCGCAGTTCGCGTTTGCCGGGCTGACGCCGGACCAGATCGTCAAAGCGCTGGAAAAATCCGAAAACAGTACTGGCAACATCGCCGATGCCGTGGAAGCGGTCACCGGAGGGCGCGGCTGGATGAATCCGGACATGAAGCCGCTGTTCGACACAAAAATTGTCGGGCGCGCGGCAACGGCATTGATGCGCCCCGCCCTGACCAATGACAAGCGCAAGTACCCACCCTATCACCTGCAGATTCTCGATGAGGCTGCACCCGGCAGCATTCTGGTTTATGTGATGGAGGATGGGCTGGATATCGCCGCAATCGGCAACCTGATGGCGACCACGGCGCAGATCCGCGGGCTTGAGGGTGTTGTGATCGATGGTGCGGTGCGCGACATCACCGCCATCCGCGACATGAAGTTTCCGGTGTTCGCCAGACGCGTCAGCCCGGCGACATCGGTGGGGCGGATGGTTGCCGTTGGCAAACAGATTCCGGTGATGTGCGGCGGCGTCATGGTCAACCCGGGAGATTACATCGTTGGCGATCCGGACGGGGTGGTGGTGGTACCGTCGGCGGCCGCGGAGAAAGTCATCGAGTTGCTCGCCGACTACGACGACAAGGAAACGAAGATGATGCCGATCATTCAGCGGGAGAAGTCAATCCTCAAGGCCATCGAAATCTATAACCGCTACTGATCGCGTCGGGCCGGCAGGTGGCGGGCGTGCCCCGTACCCACGACACGGAGAATGACGATGGCCACGCAACTCAGTGAAGAGGAAATCGCTGCGATTCGCGAAAAGCTGGAATCGCTTCGTATCGAACACAGGGACCTGGACGACGTGATCGCGCGACTAGTCGAAGACCATTATCAGGATGAGCTGCAGATACGCCGACTGAAACGCCGCAAGCTCATGCTCAAGGACCAGATTTCGGTGCTCGAGCGTCAACTGGTGCCGGATATTCCGGCCTGACATATCGTCAGCTGCGCAGCCACGTCAGCACAACTGCGGACAGTCCAACCCGTAAAAACGCTCGGCAAGCCACCCGGTGACCTGATCGATCGTGCTGTCATCCCAGTTCAGGTCGACGATACCCTGCCAGTAAGCGACCTGCTCGCGCAGGGTCCTGTAATCATTCGCCAGTCGCGGCTCGCGGGTATAGATCTCGGTACCATGGCAGGCGATGCAGTAGGTGTCGTGGATTGTCTGTGCCGGCGATTGTGCGCCGGCGCTGCCAGCCATACCCATTGCGAACGTCAAAACCACCAAAAAGAATCTCATGTATGTCATCCCTGCGGTTCAATTGCCCGCGTCATCGTTGTGACCGGCAGCCGATAATGACTGACTACCGCAAGACCACGAACATGTTAATTTGCCTGAGCGGCAAATGGTATTGACCTGCATCAAACGGCGCAATAAGCCCATCGAACGAGCGAACTGCCGCGGCGCTGAACTGTCTTCAAGTCAGGATGCGCAATACGGAGTCGGGTTTGCCATCCGGTTGCCGGTAATTCGAGTCGGAAAATTGGGCTGCAACGGTATGGTAAGAGACAGTATGCTGATCGCGATGTGCATCATGCTGGCAGTTGCCACAGGATGCGCGACAAACGGGCGGGCGGCACCTCTGCCAACCCTGGACGAAATCGTCCGGATGAGTGTCGACGGCGCCGCTGACGATGAGATCATCACCAGACTGAAAAAATCCGGCGCCGTGTATCCGTTAAGTGCATCGCAAATTATCGATTTGAGCGGCAAAGGCGTCTCGACCGCGGTTCTGGACTACATGCAGGCACGACTTGTCGACAGCGCGCGACGCGACGGACATTTGCTGAACGGCGAACCGTTCTGGGGATATCCGTGCCAGGGCTGCAGCTACCCGTCGTGGCGGGTCCAGCCCTATAATTTTCCGTACTGATTTGATCGAAGAATCGGATTTAATACAAAAGCCGATTGGCCAATGACACCCCTCCGTTCCTGTCCCCGTCAGCCGGTGTACAGGAGGGAACGAACAGGAAGGAGAAAGATGAAGGCAGATAGCAAACAAGGACATCAACACAGGTCAGCCGGAACAATCCTGCTGACAATTTTGCTGGCAGGCTTTCTGGGCGGTTGTGCGCTGTTTTCCTACCGCGAGCCCACACCGATTTCTGCTGTCGTCGACGAAGCAAAAAAAGGGACCAGCGCCAAGGAAATGATTGTCAAGATCAAGAATGCGCAAACGATTTATGCGTTGCGCGGTTCGGATTTTGCCAAACTCGCCTATTACAAAGTACCCCCGGATGTGCTCGACGAACTGCAGCAACAGTGGTTCGCCCAGGTCCAGTTCCTGACAATGCGCTGGTACTCGACCGGGTCCATCGGTGGTACGCCCGCGGTGTACCCGCAACCACTCGACCTCGACAATCTCGATCAGGGTGGCAACGGCATGGCCCCCAATAAAGACGTTGCACAAATAGGCGTTTCCACCCGCCCCCAGGGCATTCCGCAATGGGTACCGGCATATCCGCCGGTTACCGGACCACTGATGTCTCCGGATGAAGTGGTGGAGTTGACCAACAGTGGGATGTCAACGGATGAAATCGTCAAGAAGGTCCTCGGCTCGAGAGTGCATCCCCTGTACGTAGAAAACTCTTTCAAGGTCGCACGATTCCGTACCGCCGCATTGACCGGTTCGATGTTTGCCAATTTTGCCGAAAAGGGTGTGGCGTATGAGGTTCTCGACGCGTTGCAGGCGGTATATCTCTCACAGCACATCGAACGCCAGAGGTACAACGCGCCCAGAGGCACCGGTGGCTACCCGTAACGGCATCGGGTTAGCGAGCATGGTGCTGATATTCTGGCATCGCTACTCGGCTGTGCGCGAAGCAACTAGACGAAAAAGAACCCGGGCATCGCTCGATGCCCGGGCCCGCAGTTTGTTGGACAGTTTGTTCTTCAGCTACTAGCTGTCGAACCCATCCGTGATCGCACCCTTCGAGGCAGTCGACACCAGGTAGGCGTACTTCGCCAGCAGCCCGCGCTTGAATCGCGGCTCGGGCTGTTTCCATTTGGCGCGGCGTTTCGCGAGCTCGTCATCGGGCACGTGCAGTTCGATGAGTTGTTTGTGGGCGTCGATGGTGATGGAATCGCCATCTTCGACCAGCGCAATGTTGCCGCCAACGAAGGCCTCGGGCGCAACATGCCCGACCACCATGCCCCAGGTACCACCGGAAAAACGTCCGTCTGTCAGCAGGCCAACCGAGTCTCCCAGGCCGGCACCGATCAGAGCCGAGGTCGGCGAGAGCATTTCCTGCATCCCGGGCCCGCCCTTCGGGCCCTCGTAGCGAATCACCACGACGTCGCCGGCCTTGACCTTGCCGGCCATGATTGCCTCCATCGTCTCCTTTTCGGAATCGTAGACGCGGGCCGGACCGGTGATCGTCGGATTCTTCAGTCCGGTGATCTTGGCAACACAGCCTTCCGGTGCCAGGTTGCCTTTGAGAATGGCCAGGTGGCCTTCCTTGTACAGCGGCTTGTTGAACGGACGGATCACGTCCTGATCGGCACGTGGCTCGTCGGCAATGTGCTCCAGTTCCTCGGCAATGGTGCGGCCGGTAATTGTCAGACAGTCGCCGTGTAGCAACCCGTTGACCAACAGCATCTTGAGAACCTGCGGCACGCCGCCAGCCCTATGGAAATCAACGGCAACATAGCGGCCCGAAGGTTTCAGGTCGCACAACACCGGCACCTTGCGCCGGATGCGCTCGAAGTCATCGATGGTCCAGTCGACGCCGGCCGCGGACGCAATCGACAGGTAGTGCAGAACTGCGTTGGTCGAGCCCCCCGCAGCCATGACCAGACTCACCACATTCTCGATGGACTTGCGGGTAATAATATCGCGCGGGCGAATGTTGTTCTTGATCGCATTGACCAGCACCCGCCCCGATTCGGCGGCGGAATCCGCCTTTTCCGGATCCACTGCGGCCATTTGCGAAGAGCCCATCAGGCTCAGTCCCAGGGCCTCGAACGAGGAAGACATGGTGTTGGCGGTGTACATTCCCCCACAGGCGCCGGCGGTCGGGCAGGCGTTTCGTTCGATTCCCTGGAAATCCTCGTCAGACATCTTGCCCGCGCTGTAGGCGCCGACAGCCTCAAAAGCGCTGACGATGGTCAGGTCCTGGCCCTTCCACTTACCCGGCTTGATCGTACCGCCATAAACATAGATTCCCGGCACATTCATGCGGGCAATCGCCATCATGCCGGCCGGCATGTTCTTGTCGCACGCACCAACGACCAGCACCCCGTCCATCATCTGCCCGTTGACCGAAGTCTCGATGGCATCGGCAATGACTTCGCGCGAAACGAGTGAATACTTCATGCCGTCGGTACCCATTCCGATACCGTCGGTCACGGTCGGCACGCCAAACACCTGCGGCATGGCGCCAGCCTCGTGCAATGCCCCCATGGCCCGATCTACCAGTGGTTGAATCCCGGCGTTACAGGGATTCATGTTCGAATGTCCATTGGCGACGCCGACAATCGGTTTGTCGAAATCCTTGTCTCCAAACCCCACGGCACGCAGCATCGCCCGGTTGGGTGAGCGCGCAACGCCGGCTGTGATCAGCCTGCTTCGCCAGTTGTCGGCCATGTTCAACTCTCCTCTCAATCGCGACTCTTTCGTGTCCGAACCGCACCGGTCTCATCTGTCCACATGCGTTCCGGCCGCTTCCGTTTATCTTGTATCCGGGCCAGCTACCTGCCACGAATTTGACCGGCTTTGACACCCATTGGAACTGTCGCGTGGTTCCGAGACTACGTCAAATATATTATTCTCTACCGATTGATACTTTTCAGGAATGAAATCGATGCCATGGAACTGCGACACCTGCGTTATTTTGTAGCAGTAGCCAACGAACTGCACTTCGGCCGCGCCGCCGAGAAGCTGCACATTTCACAACCTCCGCTGTCAATGCAGATTCGCGCCCTGGAGGATGAACTGGGCGTGAGCCTGCTCAACCGTACACGCCGCCATGTCGCGCTCACCCGCGCCGGCAAGACATTCTTGCAGGATGCACAGCAGATTCTGCAAAGAACCGACCAGGCCGTGCTCACGGCCAGGCGCGCCGGCCGCGGCGAGATCGGTGAGCTAGCAGTGGGCTTTATCAGTGTGGCCGACTACAACCTGTTGCCCCTGGTGCTGCGCGAGTTCCGGCGCCAGTATCCGATGGTCACTCTCTCGCTCAGGGAAGCAACGACCGATGCGCAGCTCGAAGACCTGCGCGAAGGCCGGATTGACGTCGGATTCCTGCTACCGCCAGTGACCGAGGCCGGCATCGAATCCGTGCCGGTGCTGCGTGAACCCCTGATCGCCGCCCTGCCAGAGGGTCATCCGCTTGCCAGCGGCAAAGGACCGATTGCGCTTTCGGAACTGGCAAACACACCGTTTATCATCACACCCCGACACATGGCACCGGGCCTCTACGACGACATTGTCAGTTTCTGTCACGCAGCAGGCTTCAGTCCGCAGGTGACCCAGGAAGCGATCCAGATGCAGACCGTGGTCAGCCTGGTTTCCGCTGAAATGGGGGTGGCCCTCATTCCACGCTCGCTGAAAAACCTGAAACGGACTGGAGTCGTCTACAAGCCTTTGAAAGAAAAGAGCCCGATGAGCGAAATTCATCTCGCCTGGCGCAGTGCGGAGCGTTTGCCCGCGCTGCAATTGTTTCTGAACCTGGCACAACAGATGGCGGCACCGGATAAACAGGTCGTCGCGGAAGTGATCCGCAAACCATGAACAACGCGCTCAGCGTGCACCTGCCCGACGAACAGGCCACCCTGGACCTGGGTATGCGTCTGGCCGGTGGACTGAAGCCTGGCATGTTGGTCGCTTTGATTGGACCGCTCGGCGCGGGCAAGACAACCCTGGCACGAGGAGTATTGCGGGGACTTGATTTTGAAGGCCGGGTCAAAAGTCCGACCTATGCTTTGGTTGAACTTTACAAACTTTCTAGGTTAGACTTATATCACTTTGATTTCTATCGGTTCGCGGGCCCGCAAGAACTGATCGAATCGGGTTTGCAGGAAGCGTTCAACGAAACCAATGTATGCATCGTTGAATGGCCTGAACGGGCTGAGGGCATGCTGCCGGTAGCGGACGTGGAAGTACGTCTGACGATCGCGCAAGGCACTCGCAATGCGCTGCTGACAGCGCACACGGAGAACGGAAAACGTTGCTTGCAAAAGCAGAAATTGTTGATGTCCTGAGCGCGCGATCAATCACCATTGATCCGGAGAGAGCCGGTTCGCTCAAAACAGCGATGTCCAGGACAGTGTCATGGCCGACGCTGATAGCGATGCTGTTCATATTGCTGGCGTCGTGGTGCTGCCCACATGCAAGCGCAGACAGCTCGGTCGCCGCTGTTCGCGTCTGGCCCGGCCCGGAATATACCCGCGTCACCATCGAGACCGACAGCGAGGTCAACTACAACGTATTCGCGCTTAATGCGCCGGACCGATTGGTCATCGACCTGTTCAATGCCGAACTTGACGGTGAGCTCCAACAGTTGCCGGCGAAGCTCTCTGCAGACGATCCCTTTGTGTCGGCGGCACGCGTGGGCCAGTTCAAGCCCGGCGTAACCCGCGTCGTTTTCGAACTCAAACAGAAAGTCAATCCACAGGTATTTACACTAAAGCCGATTGGCGATTACGGCGACCGGCTGGTGGTCGATATTTATCCGACCGTGCCGGTGGATCCGATTCTCGCCTTGATCGAGGGCGCAGGCGCACAGGCGCCCAATGAGCCGGCCGCACCCCAATCCATCGAGCTGGTTCCGAAGGAAACGCTCATCGTCGCTATTGACGCAGGACATGGCGGCGAAGACCCCGGTGCACGCGGACGACGCGGCACCCGGGAAAAAGATGTCACGCTCGCGATCGCACGCGATCTGAAAGCACTGGTCGACAAGGAGCCGAACATGCGCGGCGTCCTCATCCGTGACGGTGATTATTTCGTGCCACTAGGCAAGCGGGTGGAAAAAGCGCGCAAGGTCCGCGCTGATCTTTTTGTATCGATTCATGCCGATGCATTCATCAAACCGCACGCGCGCGGCTCCTCGGTGTTTGCATTATCCGAGCGAGGTGCGACTTCGGCTGCGGCACGCTGGCTGGCGGCAAAGGAAAATGAAGCAGACCTGATTGGCGGCATTAATATCGATGTTGACGACATCACGCTCAAGCAGGTGCTGCTCGACCTGTCCCAGACGGCAACCATTAACGAGAGTCTGAAACTGGCCACAGCCGTTCTGGGCGAACTCGGCGAAATCAACAAATTACACAAGCGCCATGTCGAGCAGGCGGGTTTCGCTGTGCTGAAAGCGCCGGACATTCCATCCATCCTTGTTGAAACCGCGTTTCTGACCAATCCGACGGAAGAAAAAAAGCTGCGTGGACGGCGCTATCAACGAAAAGTCGCCCATGCGGTGCTTGAAGGCATCAAACAATATTTCACGGATAATCCACCGCTGGTCCGGGGCGAACTGGCTGCCCTGAAGTAACACCACTTCACATCAACGCTGCCGGCTTCTGCTGCCGGCTTGGCGCAGCAGCTCCAGGTGCATAATCGAATGCCCACCCCGACTGATGCACAAGAAAGCGACAAACCACGACATGCTCACACGTGCGATCCTGCTGGCCGCCGGCAGTGGCAGCCGATTCGGTGGCGGCAAGCTGCTTGCACCGCTGGCCGATGGAACGCCAGTCGGCCTGGCTTCCTGGCGCAACCTGAACTCTGCACTCGGCCGGTGCGTGGCAGTTGTGCGAACCGGCGATACGGCGCTAAGCAACCTCCTGCAGTCTGAAGGTGCGACCGTGATTGAGTGCGCCGACGCGCAATCGGGCATGTCGCGCAGCCTGATCACAGGCTTGCGGGCAACCGGTAATAGCTCGGGCTGGGTTGTGGCCTTGGGTGATATGCCCTACATCAAACCCGCAACCATCAGCAAGGTTGCCGAAGCCATCGAACGCGGAGAATTGATCGCACAGCCTGTTTGTAATGGCAAGCGCGGCAACCCGGTTGGTTTGTCTGCACGCCTGCTCCCCGAGTTGATGGGGATAAAAGGCGACGAAGGTGCGCGTGAGGTAGTGCGGCGCCACGCCGGTGAGATATGCCTGATTGAATGCGATGATGATTCCGGTATTTTGCGTGATATCGACACGCGCGACGATCTGGTCTGAAACGAAACCAGATCAAGACACGAGGCCGTTCAATCACAATCAGGCATAGCGCGCCCGACAGCAGCCCGGGCGAACGCGCCGATGTTCAGCGCCTGAGAGTCGGGCCTTTGAGAGTTCCGGAAATACGCAGATTGGCGCTCAGCCGGTTTGCCGGCGAGATCAGCGAAACGTATACGCGCCCGCTCAGGGCTTGATTGCTCGAAATATTGAAATTGCTGCTCGCCGACAGAATGCCGGCAGACAGCTTGACGTCACGGTAACTGTAACGCCCGCCAGACACGATCGCATCGCCTTCGAGATTCTCGAACCGCGTTGACCCGCCTTGCGTGACGCTACCACCAGCTTGCAGGGCACGCACCAGATCGGCACCGTCCAGAGTGCCTTTCTTGACCGTGAAACTGGCTTGCAGCGAGGGCTGGTCAAACAGGTTGTCAATGCTGCGCGAACGCGCCGTAAAGTTGCCGCTACCACTACTGCTGCCGGTGACCTTGGCGGTATCCGAAAAAGCCCTTAACAGTCGGTCGGTTTCGATGCGGGCAAATTCGAACCTCGAATTCAGTTGCCAGCCATTCGCCCAGGACAACTGCGCCGTACCCTGTGTCTGGCCACCGTACACCGTCGCGTCCCATGAATTCAGGTTCAGTGTTGATCCCCTGATCGTTCCGCTTCCCGTAAAGTCGGTCAATACTATCGGCGCGCCAAACGGAGGCGTCCAGTTCGCGGCACTGATCGTCACGTCGGTCGAACCGTCACCATTGTCGATGTTGACCGACAGCGAGCCGTCGGACGCAATCACCCGTGCCGAAACGATTGCACCATCGCGCCGGAAATTCACATCGGCATTCATGGCGGGAAGGTCAAAATTACGCATGTCCACTTTGACGTTGCGCAGGCCGAGATGGCGCACAGTGAGGTTGTCGCCGGCCATCGATGTGCCCAGCCAGCCGGGAAGACGCTCCACTGCCTCCCTGACAATGGTGCCGCCGTCTGCGCGAATCGACTTGACCACGACCTTGTCACCAAATAGTGAACCCAGTTCAGGAGACACTACGACGTCCCGGAGGCTGACATCCTCGGTGGTACCAATCTTGACATCACCGAATTTCAGCTCGAACCCCGACAAGACCGACATTTGCATCGACCCGATCGTTACCGGCTCGCCAATGTCCTCCGACACCAGTTTTTCCACCGCCGGGATGTATCCTGACATGGGCATTAGCTGGATGCCGCCGAGTACAATGCCGATCAGCACGACCACGCCAATAATAAACGGACGCATCCGCTCCATAGGCGAGCGAATCCTTCCGCTCTTCTGCAGGCGCTTGAGCTCCGCGCGCTTGCGATCGGCTTCCTCCGACTCGCGACGACGGCGGACAAGATCGTCCTCTCGCCGTTTGCGCTCGGCTTCACTACGCTGAAACTCTTCACGCTCTCTGTTTTCGGCTTCTTCGCGCTTGCGCTCCTCTTCTTCCTCTATCTTGCGCTTGTATTCCTCTTCCTTGGCACGCTGGCGCTCGGCGCGATCAGCTTTCTCCTGCTCGACGCGGGTACGCATTTCGGCTTCCATGGCCGCGCGCCGCGCTGCTTCCTCACGCGCGTCTTCCTCGCGCTGAGCCCGCTCCACGGCAAGACGGGCTTCTTCGGCCTCATGGCGCCGGCGCTCTTCTTCTTCCTCCCGTTTGCGCAGCAGTTCCTGCTGTCGGTCGAAGTCCGCGGTAAAGTCGTCCGAGGCATTCCCGTCGAGTGAAGGCAGGTCAAATCCAGAGCCCGATTCTGGCTCGTCTGCGCCATCGTCCGGCAGTTCGAAGCTGGCTCCCGAACTATCCTCCTCCTCGGAAACCGAGGGCAAATCAAAGCCGCCAAAATCAAGTCCGGAAGACTCGGACTCCTCTTCGCTGGCATAACGCTGCTCTTCCTCTACGCGCTGTCGATCCTCTTCCTCGCGCCGCCGATCCTCTTCCTCGCGCCGCCGATTCTCTTCCTCGCGCCGTTTGCGCTCTTCCTCTTCGCGGCCCCGATTCTCTTCCTCGCGCCGTTTGCGCTCTTCTTCCTCACGGCGCCGATCCTCTTCCTCACGGCGCCGATCCTCTTCCTCGCGCCGCCGATCCTCTTCCTCGCGCCGCTTGCGCTCTTCCTCTTCGCGCTTCTTGCGTTCTTCCTCTTCGCGCTTCTTGCGCTCTTCCTCTTCGCGCTTCTTGCGCTCTTCCTCTTCGCGCTTCTTGCGCTCTTCCTCTTCGCGCTTCTTGCGCTCTT
>JASFUE010000092.1:0-10608 GCA_050050435.1 Burkholderiales bacterium
CGTGCAGTTGCCGTGGGAGGAAATGGAATTCATTCTGGATCGTCTGATTTCCGCCGGATGGGTTGCCAAGCTGCAGGGCAACGGCTGGGTGCTTGCCCGCGATGCGGACGGAATACACGTGGTCGATGTCCTGCGTAGCTTTGTGATTCACGCCGAGGCAGCGAATGCGACCGACGATCAGGCGATACGCGATCTGGTGGGGCGTATCGTCAAGAGCAGTGAAAGCGTTGTCGACATGACGCTCGCCGATATCGCCGGGCTTGGACGCACGCGTGCGGCGTCGAGCAAGGCCGCCTGATCATCCTGACAAGCTAATCCGGGTTGCTTCTGAAAGGCGTGGCGCGCCGGGCGTTCAGAAACGCTGCCGCGTCTTGCTTGAGCGCTTCGCGGTATCTGACACCGGGGTCAGGGCCTCGTCACCGTAAATATACGACCAGTCGCGTTGCCATTTCTTGCGCACCTTGTTGGGATAGCGCGCTTTGCCCAGCGAGCCGTTGTAGCGGCCAAGTGCCCGGAACAGGTTGCCCTTCTCGACATCGATGTAGTGGCGCAGGATGACGCACCCAAAGCGCAAGTTGGTCCTGGCGTTGAGCAGGTTGTGGTTGTCCGGGTTGCCGATCAGCTTGACCCAGAACGGCATGACCTGCATATAGCCCAGTGCCCCGGCTTTGGAGATGGCGTATTTGTTGAATGCACTCTCGACGTGAATTACGGCGAGTACCAGTTGCGGGTCGAGCCCGGCCCGGGTCGCTTCATACTGGACGGTTACCAGAAAATCGCGGCGCTCGGCCTCGTCCGGGATGTATCTACGCAGCCGCGTCGACATGTCTGCCAGCCACACCGCACCATCCATTTCATCCTCGAAGGCCAGCCGCGGGATCGCCGCCTCCGACACTGACCGGTTCATCAGGGCGGTCACGCTGGCCGACAGTGGCTCATATTGCTGATTACCCGCATAAGCTGATATGCAGGTTAATGGGACTAGAGCAATGTATGCCGATAACTGTCTGATCATAAGAGCGATTTGAGGTGGCTGACGATTTCTGTCAGGCCAATCTCGCGGTTTTCTCCATCGTGTCGACTGGCGAGTTCCACTTTGCCCTGCTTTAGTCCGCGATCACCAACGGTGATGCGATATGGAATGCCGATCAGCTCCATATCAGCAAACATCACGCCCGGGCGCTCTCCCCGATCGTCCAGCAACACCTCGATGCCGGCCTCGCCGAGTTCGTCGTGCAAGCGGTCCGCCGCTGCACGCACGTCGTCATTGCGTTGGTAACCGATTGGTGCGATTGCGACCGTAAACGGCGCCATCGGTACCGGCCAGACGATGCCCTTGTCGTCATTGCCCTGCTCGATGGCGGCGGCGACGATGCGTGATACGCCGATGCCGTAGCAGCCCATTTCCATGGGCCGGGTCTGGCCGGCGTCATCGAGGAAAGTGCACTTCATCGCCTCGGAGTATTTGGTGCGCAACTGGAAAATGTGGCCGACCTCGATGCCGCGGCAAATATCGAGCGTGCCCCAGCCATCGGGGCTGGGGTCGCCCACCACGACGTTTCGAATGTCCGCAACCTGCACCGGGATCGGCAGGTCGCGGCCGAAATTGACCCCGGTGTAGTGAAAGCCGGCTTCGTTGGCGCCGCAGACAAAATCGCTCATCACCGCTACCGAACGATCGGCAATCACCCTGATGTCCTTGGGCAGGCCGACCGGGCCGATGTATCCGGGGCGACAGCCGATACGCGACTGGATTTCCTCTTCTGTGGCGAAGCGAAATGAATCAAGGCCTTCGATCTTCGATGCCTTTACTTCATTTAACTGATGATCCCCGCGCACCAGCAGCATCACCATTTCATTGTCATGCATGACGGCAAGCGCCTTGACCGATTGTGTTAACGGCAGATCCAGCATCGCGGTGACGTCTTCGCAAGTGGTCTTGCCAGGCGTTGGCACTTTCTGCATTTCCTGCGACGGTGCAGCGCGTTCCGTGCTCGGAGCAACCGCTTCGGCCAGTTCGATATTGGCTGCGTAGTCCGAATCCGGACTGAATGCGATGGCGTCTTCACCCGAATCGGCCAGTACGTGAAACTCGTGCGAACCGGTGCCGCCAATGGCGCCAGTATCCGCTGCAACCGAGCGGTAACTCAGACCCAGCCGCTCGAAAATGCGTGAATAGGTGTCGTACATGTTCTGGTATTCACGCTTCAGGTCTTCGAAGTCGGTGTGAAACGAATAGGCGTCCTTCATGATGAACTCGCGCGCCCGCATGACGCCGAAACGTGGCCGGATCTCGTCGCGAAACTTGGTCTGGATCTGGTACAGATTGACTGGCAGTTGGCGGTACGAACGGATATCCTGACGCGCGATGTCGGTGATGACCTCCTCGTGCGTGGGGCCGAAGCAGAAGTCGCGATCGTGCCGGTCGCGGATCTTCAGCATCTGCGGGCCGAACACTGCCCAACGTCCGCTTTCCTGCCACAACTCCGCGGGTTGCACCGCCGGCATCAGCAGTTCCACGGCACCGGCGCGATTCATTTCCTCGCGCACGACCTGTTCGATTTTGCGCAGCACGCGTAGACCAAGCGGCAGCCAGGAATACAGCCCGCTGCCCAGCTTCTTGATCAGTCCGGCCCGCAGCATCAGTTTGTGCGACACCAGTTCCGCTTCGGCGGGCGCCTCGCGCAGCGTTGGAAGGAAGAAATTCGAAACGCGCATGTGTCTTCTTGTAAATGAAAAAACGCTATTCTACAGACGTTTAGATCGAGATCGACCGGGCTTTTCCGGGGATTCGCAAGCAAAACATGATTAGTGCACTGATGCTGGGGAAGTGGCGCATACACAGGCTGTTCGACCGCGATGCTTCGGTCGATATCAGCGAGAAAGACGGAGTGCGGTATCTGCACCTGGGCAGCTCCACCGTGCAAAGCGCAATGCGGCTGCGCGATCCGGTCGAACTGGTGCTGTCTTATACGCGCTCGATGATGGGATTCCTGCTGTTTGTTCCGGAGCCAAAGCGGGTCGCGATGATCGGGCTCGGCGGCGGGTCGCTGGCCAAATTCGTGCGCCACCACATGCCCGGCACCAGTGTTGTCGTTGTCGAAAACAACGATCAGGTCATTGCCGCCGCGCGCAGTCATTTCGAAGTTCCGCCTGATGACGCCGATTTTTCCGTGATCCATGGGTCGGGCGAGCAGTGGATTGGCGCAGAGGAGGCGGACTGTGACGTGCTCATGGTCGACGGTTATAACGGGCGCAAACAAGCCGCAGAACTGGCAACGGAGGATTTCTATGCCAGCGCGCGCAATGCGCTGGCGCCTGACGGTGTTCTGGTGGTGAACCTGTGGTCCAGTGACCCTGGCTACGATGCCTACGTCCAGCGCATCGAGCGGGTATTCGACTCAATCATCGTCATTCCTGCAACGCGCCGCGGCAACATGGCGGTGCTGGCATTTGTACGCAAACCGCGCGACTTGCGCTGGCCGAAACTCAGGGAACAGGCGCGCTTGCTCGAGAAGCGCTACGGGCTGGAATTTGTCACCATGCTCGCCGGTATCCGCGAATTTAATCCATGTTCCGACAAGGGCTTACGTATCTCACTTCCCCAACTGTCGGATTCTGTGAAAAAATCGACAAATATATTCAAGCGGGGTGGCTGACATGATTGATCGTGACGGCTATCGCCCAAATGTAGGAATTGTGCTGTGCAACGGAAAAGACGAGGTCTTCTGGGGCAAACGGGTTCGGGAACACGCCTGGCAGTTTCCGCAAGGCGGGATCAAGGGCGGGGAATCGCCCGAGCAAGCGATGTTCCGCGAACTCAGGGAAGAGGTCGGGCTTGATCCGGACCATGTGAAGATTCTCGGGCGCACCCGTAACTGGTTGCGCTACGAAGTTCCGCAGCACTATATTCGCCGCGACAGTCGCGGCACCTACCGCGGGCAGAAGCAGATCTGGTATCTATTGCGCCTGATCGGGCGCGACACCGACGTATGCCTGCGGCGCTCGAGCCGGCCGGAATTCGACGCGTGGCGCTGGCACGATTTCTGGGTTCCTCTGGATGCGGTTATCGAGTTCAAGCGCGATGTTTACCGGCGCGCGCTGACCGAGTTGTCGCGTCATCTCGAGTTGCGCAGTCCGCGTACCTACCGGCGCATCGAGCCGGATGCGATCAAAGGCGTCTGAGGACGTAAACGTGCTTCGGCGCCGCGGCCGTTTCGCCACCGCGATAAGGAACACGGCCGCAATTGCGGTCGTATTCGCCTAAAAAATCAATACTCTGTCGTACCTTCTCGGTGTTCACCGACGAGATCCCGACGAGATTTCCCTGCTATGTGCCGGCAGTTCCAGGCGGCATTCGACGTGCGCGTCCGCGGTCAGTCGCAGCCTCTCCCGCAAGTGTCTGAAAAATAATACAAATAATCGAACGTAAGCGGTTTTCTTGATACTTGTGCAGTCCGGCTGGCGATCTGGCAGCGGGCATCGCTCGTGCTTTTAAGTGCTTAATACATTGACGGAAATCAGCAGTGGCCGGTGCGAATGCCGCTGTTGAACTGGAGCCAAATGGAAGCCAGACGCAATAATTTTGATGTCACCAATTCGATCGACACCACCGACGTGGCGTCGGTGAGCAAGGAAGTGCGGCGCATCTTCCGTGAACTGTATCCGGATACCTCCTCCGAGGTCCTCGACCGCTCGTTCACCAATGTCGGATTGTTGTTCCGCGGTGAGTACGTGGGCTACCGGGCCTGCGACACCGAATACCACAACCTGCAGCACACCCTGGACGTTGCCCTGGCAATGGTGCGTCTGATGGATGGCTATGAGCGCGCGAATCGCCGTCCCGAACCGATCGGGCCACGTTTGTTCGTTTTCGGAACGGTCACTGCGTTGTTGCACGATATTGGCTATCTGCGCCGCAACAAGGACACGCGACATCAGAATGGCGCCGAGTACACGCTGACGCATGTAACGCGGGGCGGGAAATTCATCGAAGACTACCTGAACATGATCGGGATGAATGACCTGGCGCCGGCTGCCAGCGAAATCGTGCATTTCACCGGTTTCGAACGTCCCCTCGATCAGATCAAGACGCCCTCCGAGATATTCCGGCTGCTCGGCAACATGCTTGGCACCGCCGATATCATTGCGCAAATGTCCGACCGTTGTTACCTGGAAAAATGTCGGGATCGCCTGTTCCAGGAGTTCGTTGCCTGCGGCCTTGCCGAATCGGAAATGAACAAGGCACTCGGCGACGCCTTGTTCTCCTCACCGGAGGATCTGGTTTTCAAAACGCCGGACTATTACCGTTCCGCAAAGCATCGGCTCAACGAACTTCTTGGCGGGGTCTACAGCTATGCGCAGAAACACTTCGGCAACCAGAACCTGTATCTGGACGAAATAGACAAGAACGTCCAGTACGCCGCGTCGGTCGCCGAGGAGCGCGACGTTTCACTGTTACGCCGGACACCGCCCGAGCCGCTTGCCGATGAAGACAGCGGCGACGAGCACAAGCACGACGTCAATCCGGCCTGACCTCCAGTATCAACTTGCCGACGTGGTTGCTTGATTCCATCATCGCGTGCGCATCACGCGCATCGGCGAGCCGGTAGCAGCTGTGGATAACCGGCTTGATGGTCCCGTTGGCAACAAGCGGCCACACCTTTTCTTCCAGCGCGCTGGCCACTGCCGCCTTGAACGCGACCGGTCTCGGCCGCAGAGTTGAACCGGTAATGGTCAGCCGCCGGCGCAAAATATCCGTCATGTTCAGCTGCGTTTTGGTTCCGCCGAGGAAGGCGATGATCACCAGCCGGCCGTCGTCGGCAAGGCACTGCAATTCTCGCGGGACATAATCACCGGCCACCATGTCCAGTATCACGTCAACGCCTTTCCCGTTGGTGATCTCCTTGATGACACTGACAAAATCCTCGTTCTTGTAGTCGATCGCCCGTTCGGCACCCAACTGCTCGCACCTGCGGCATTTATCTGGTGAGCCGGCGGTAACGAAAACCCGGTTGCCAAAGGCGTGTGCGAGCTGGATTGCCGTGACCCCGATGCCACTCGAGCCCCCTTGCACCAGCAACGTTTCGCCCGGTGCAAGCCGGGCGCGCTCGAATACGTTCGCCCAGACGGTAAAGAATGTCTCGGGCAATGAGGCCGCCTCGCTCATCGACAGCTTTCCCGGGATCGGCAGGCATTGTTGCCATGGTGCAGTGACATACTCCGCATATCCGCCACCGGCAACCAGCGCACAGACGCGGTCACCTGTTTTCCAGCGTTCGACGTCACCGCCGCATTTGACAATGGTCCCCGCCACTTCGAGTCCCGGAATGTCGGGTGCACCGGGCGGTGGTGGATACATGCCGAGCCGTTGCATCACATCGGGCCGGTTTACGCCGGCGGCACTGACCTGGATCAACACCTCCGCGGCGGCCGGTTCGGGCACCGGGCGGCTGACCGGGCGCAGCACATCCGGGGCACCGGGTTCTGCAATTTCAATTGCCTGCATCGTTACGGGTGTTTCGTTGCTCATGGCTGGTCGGATTCGCGTCGCAGAGAGGGTAATGTTAACTCGTGCCCGGTCTGCGAGCATTCCGTGATTTGTACACTCATGTGTGATGCGGCATCATCAGCAGGTACAAGCAACATGGGATGGAGAACATGGAATACAGATATCTTGGCAAGAGCAGCCTGAAAGTCTCGCCACTTTGCATTGGCACCATGATGTTCGGGGATCGCACCGACATCAAGGAAGCGGAGCGTATCGTCAAATCGGCGCGCGAGCACGGCGTGAACTTCATCGACACCGCCGATCCGTACGCCAAGGGTGAGTCCGAGCGCATTGTCGGCAAACTGATCGGGCCGGAACGCGATTACTGGGTTCTCGCCAGCAAGGCGGGGAATCCGTTGAGCGATTCTCCGAACGAAGGCGGGTTGTCGCGCAAGTGGTTGACACAGGCATGCAACAACAGTCTCAAACGATTGCAGGCCGATTACATGGATATTTTCTACCTTCACCGCGATTTCGAACACCGCGGACTGGAGGAGGCCATCGAAACGGTCGGCGACCTGATCCGTGCGGGCAAGATACGTTACTTCGGCATCTCCAATTTTCGTGGCTGGCGCATTGCCGAAGTGATCCGGTTGTGCCGGGAGATCGGCGTGCCGCAACCGGTTGTATTGCAGCCTTACTACAACGCCATGAACCGGCAGCCGGAAGTGGAAATCCTTCCAGCCTGTAACAACTACGGTGTCGGCGTTGTTCCCTACAGTCCGATCGCGCGCGGCGTGCTCACCGGAAAATACAAACCGGGCGAGCCGCCACCAGCCGACACCCGTGCCGGGCGCAAGGACAAGCGCATGATGGAAACCGAGTTTCGGGACGAATCGCTGGTCATTGCCCAGAAGTTCGTCGAGCATGCAAGGCAGAAAGGCATTACGCCGGGACAGTTCGCTTTTGCCTGGGTGCTTGCCAACCGCATTATCGACAGCGTCATCGGCGGACCCCGCACGCTCGAACAATGGGAGGAATATTACGGCGCGCTTGACTACCGGCTCGACAACGACGACGAGGATTTCATCGACTCGCTGGTAAGCCCGGGGCATCCATCGACGCCGGGTTTCAGCGATCCGCAATATCCTTTTTATGGGCGCTTGACGCGCGCGGAGTGATCGGCCGCGTTGTCGGCGGGAAGGGTGTGATGTCATGAGTGACCGGAAAACCGCGCTCGTCACCGGCGGTTCACGTGGAATCGGACGGGCCATTGTCGAATTGCTCGCCGAACGCGGCTATCGCGTGATGTTTACCTATCGCAAGAACAAGGCACAGGCCGAAGAGGTGGTGTATTCAATCGAAGCTGCGGGAGGCGTTGCCCGTGCGTTGCGTGCGGATGTTGCCGACCCACAGACGGCAACGCAAGCAGTGCAGTCGGTAATCGATGCATGGGACCAGATCGATTTGCTGGTTAACAATGCCGGCACGCACCTGCCGGGTGTCACCATAGCCGATACGCCTGTTTCGGAATGGGACCGGATCATCCGAACCAATCTCTACGGACCGTTTCATCTGGTCCAGGCGGTGTTGCCGCATATGCGCAGTCGCGCTAGCGGCAACATCATCAACATTTCCTCGAATGTCACGCAGCGTTTTCCGGCAGCGTATGGCGCTTACACTATTTCCAAGAGCGCGCTCGATACCTTCACGCGGATTCTTTCGAAAGAGGAAGGTCCGAATGGCATTCGGGTCAACGCGGTAGCCCCCGGTCCGATCCGGACCGACATGCTGGCCGAATCACTTGGCGGACTTGAATCCGACAAGGCGCGGGCGTTTACTTCGTCGGTGCCATTGCGCCGCGCTGGCGAACCGGGGGAAATCGCCGAAGCCGTCGCATTCCTGGCCTCAGACGCCGCCAGTTATATGACGGGGCAGATCATGTATGTGAATGGGGGCGGCCCCGGCGGCTAACAGAGTGTTGAAAAACTACTGCGCGGCCTTGATCCGGGCTTGAGCGGTGCTCAGAATCCTCGTGTATTTCCCATATACACTCCGGTTCCTGCGCTCCGGTCGCACCCGGCTGAAGGCCGCTCGTCACGTTTTTCAACACTCTGCTCCCCGTGTTAAATCGGCTGAGAGCTAACAAAACACGGGGAAAAGTTCGAATTAACCGGTTACGTTGTCGATCAACTTCTTGGTTTGGAACGCGTTTACTCCGCGTCCTCCGCGGTGGGAGCGTTTCTTAAGCGGCATCGCTCAGGAAAATACCGGGAACGGTTCGAACTCGCCATTCAGCAATGAGGCCGTGTTGCTGTATCCCAGCCACCCGCTGATTGCCGTTGCATATACGCGCCGGAAATCGGTCGTGTAGACCAGGTTGCCGCCTTCGTCGAGTTCGGTGAGGCTGGGTAGTTTGCCGTAATGGCCGCCGTTGACCGACCTGCCGATCAGATACATGTGATTGGCCGTTCCATGGTCGGTGCCGAGGTTGGTGTTCTCCGCAACGCGCCGTCCGAATTCGGAAAATACCAGCATCACCACATCGTCGCTGCGGCCAATGCGGTCCATGTCTGCGAAAAATCCGGCAACGGCATCCGAGTAGTAGGTCAGCAGACGCTGATGCAGATTGCTTTGCTGTACATGGGTGTCGAAGGCGTTGTGGCGAAACGACGTGTAATACAGTCGCGTGTCCATTCCCGCGTTGATCAGTGCCGCGACCTTGTCCAGGTCGAGCGAGGTAATACCGTAATCGACCGGCGTCGTGTAGTTCGCGCACGCTTCGCGCACCTGTTGCGATGCTTCCTTGGCGCTCTGGGCAATGCCGAGGAGGTAGCGTTGCATGTTGTTCATGCTGCCCGAAGGTGGACGGGCGCGATCGAGCAAGGCGCGCTCCGGATACAGGCCCTTGCGTCCGAATTGTTGCGGGTCGTCAAAAACGACCGGGACATGTTCACGCGCGACCACTGCGAGCGACTGCGCTTCGTCAATGTTGACGACGTAATTCGGTGTCACTGCGGGGTCTATTGCGTCTGCGAGCCGGCCCACCCAGCCCAGTTGTGCGCCGCTGTTGGGCGCTGCGGTATGCCAGTAGGCCATCGACGTGAAATGCGAAAACGACGGTTGCGCATAGCCGCAGCCGTGAAAGACCGCCATGTTCCCGTCCTTGTACAACCGTTCCAGGCCGGCCATATCCGGGTTGAAGCCGAAATGGTCATCTATCTTGCGCAACTTGTTCTCGCGGATACCGAGTTTCGGGCGATGCCGGTAATAGGCGTCATCGGCGTAAGGCACCAGCGTGTTCAGGCCGTCATTGCCGCCCGAGAGTTCGAGCACGACGAGAATTTTCCCGGAGCCCGTTTTGCCGGTTGCCGCCGCCGCATTCGAAAGCAGTGGTGAAAATCCGCCTGCCTGCATCGCGCCGAGCGCAGCGCCGTAACCTCCGGCTTTGAGCAAACGCCGTCGGGCTGGTGACTGAATGCTGTTCCAGTGTTTCATGTTTGCCTCCATTACCCGAGTTGATAGTCGGGCAGGGAAAGAATCAGGTGCAGTGTCGAGCGCAGCGGCTCTTCCATATAGGTCTGTGCCTGGCCCAGCTCGCTTCCGCCAAGCTGGCCCTCGAGGTAGGCGGTAATCGCGTCGCGCGTCGAAGCACCGAGTGGCACAGAAAGAAAACGTGCCGTCAGGTAATCGACTGCCTGACGCGCCGTGGTGCAGCCGGCGTTATCGATCATTGCCGTCAGATCGAGCTGTGCCGTGGTACGCGGGATCGGTTTGACTTTTTCGATGGCCATGCGCCAGCCTCGATAGCTTCCCAGACGCGTGTTGAACTCTTCATCACGATCGACCATGTTGTTTGACACCGATGAGGCGTAGCGCCCGGGTGGCTCGGTCGCGGTCGAGACGTCGTCGCCGTCCGCCAGCCGGTCTGCCACCGTGCTGATCTGGTAATCATCCAGCGGGTTGCGGTCGGGCGGCACGAAATTGATGTCCGGAATAACCGTGTCGTACACAAAGTTGCCGCGCGCGAGTAGCAGCCCCGGGGTAATCCAGCTCTTTCCCTGCGCCCAGCCGGCTACAGTAGGCGGAAACAGCAGGCGTTGCCCCAGTGTTGCGGT
>JASFUE010000093.1:0-10607 GCA_050050435.1 Burkholderiales bacterium
GTACCTTCCTGCCCGTCATCGCAAAACAGGCGCACCAACGGCGTTTCCTGCTTCGGGAACGTTTGTATCGAATCACCACGTTTGGCCTTTGATTCAAGGTCTACCTGGAAAACCTCAACTCGAACGATTCTAGTCATGAAGTTCCGGATTGTTCAGTGGCACGAGCCATCGCAATGCCAATTACGAAAGTTGTCATTCTAACCTGCCATGCCGTCTGTCCGGCGGCGGCAAGCAATGAGTTAACCGCCAGGAGCCTACTCCGGCTTACCGGTATTCGGGGAGACCGGATTCAATCACGGTAATTCCTCACATTATTCGCGTGCAAACCGGCGCAGCCCGACGTGTAAGTAATCCGTAATCTATCGCCAATTCAATTCACTGCGACTTTGCGCGAATAACACAATGTCATTTTTCAATCATCACCAATCGTGGAACTGCGCGGACATCGAAGCCGACACAATGCCTCCCAAACCGGTCCGCGACAGCAGCGGATATGTGATTTTCTCCGAAGGCGAAACCGGCGCCATGCACGCGATGGCACACCGTATGCTCGACAGCGGTCAGATAAGCCGCGGACATCAGTTACTCGGTGAGTGGCTTGCAAATCGCATCGGCAGCGGAAGCGAGTGGATCCACCTTCAGTGGCACATGGCAATTCTTGAAGTCTCGCTAGGTCATTGGCAATTCGCATTTGCCCGCTTTCGCCAGCATATTCTGCCTGCCGTCGTGACCTCATATGATGCCCTGACCGACGCTCCCGCTTTCCTCTGGCGTCTCTCGCTCGAGGCGGGGAAGCATCGTTGCCTGCCCTGGCAACCGGTTCGGATGCGAGCGCTGTCGTCACTGCAGGAAACATCTTCGCCGTTTATCAGCGCACACAACATCCTGGCGCTCGCCGGCGCGGGCGACACCGCAAACCTCGACAAATGGATCCAGAGCAAGACTCAACAAACGATCAGCCGCGCTGAAGCGGTCGTGATCCGGATAGCACGGGGCCTTCGCGCCTATATCAGCGGCAATTACGCACAAGCTGCCGAGGAACTGGCGGGTATCGCCTCGCAAATGCCCGGGATCGGCGGAAGCCGTGCCCAGAACGAGCTGTTCACCAAATTACACGAGTCTGCACAGCGCAAGGCCGCGGGCGTCTGGCCCGCAATTGCGCAGGCGGCTTGAGAAAAACACCAGGAAGGCTACACATGGCCCAATACACGAATACCCGTTCGTAGCCGCTGATTGCGCGAGCCCGCGGCAAGCGGCGCCGCGAAAAACGCTCGTCGATCAGCAGAAAAATCAGCGCAGGTTTTCGAACACGCCTGCCGCCCCCATGCCGGTGCCGATACACATGGTCACCATACCGTAGCGGTGTTTACGCCGGCGCATTCCATGCAGCAGGGTCGCGGTGCGAATGGCGCCGGTTGCCCCCAGTGGATGACCCAGCGCAATCGCACCCCCGAGCGGATTAACCCGGTCCGTATTCAGGCCAATGTCATTGACCACCGCCAGTGACTGGGCTGCGAAGGCTTCGTTGAGTTCGATCCAGTCGACATCATCGAGTTTGACGCCGGTTTGTTTGAGTACTTTCGGGATCGCGAATTTCGGACCGATACCCATGATTTCCGGCGGCACACCTGCAACTGCAAAACCGAGAAAGCGGGCCAGCGGCTGCAGGTTATAGCGTTTGACCGCAGTCTCCGATGCCAGTACCACTGCCCCGGCTCCGTCCGAAGTCTGCGAACTGTTGCCGGCGGTCACGGAGCCTTTGGCCGCGAACACGGGTCTCAACCCCGCCAGCACTTCGATCGTGGTCCCGGCGCGCGGCCCTTCATCGACACTGACGACATTCGGCTGCTCGACAATCTCATGCCGTTCGAGGTCGGCGTTGCGGTCACGCACGGTATAGGGCGCGATTTCGTCGTCGAACTCGCCTGCTTCAATTGCCGCCAGTGCACGCCGATGACTTTCAACCGCGAATGCATCCTGCGCTTCGCGCGATACCTGCCATTGACGCGCGACTTTCTCCGCTGTGATCCCCATTCCGTAGGCAATGCCGATATTCCCGTTATTTGCAAAGATGCGTTCGTTGGCAACGACCTTGTTACCCCCCATCGGAATCAGGCTCATGCTCTCGGTGCCGGCGCCGATCATGACATCGGCCTCGCCCAGGCGGATACGGTCCGCAGCGATCGCCACCGCGTTCAGTCCGGATGAGCAAAACCGGTTCACCGTAATGCCGGACACGGTGTTCGGGAAACCGGCCAGCAGCAAAGCGATACGTGCCACGTTCATGCCCTGCTCGGCCTCCGGCATGGCACATCCGACCACCACGTCGTCAACCGCGCCACGCTCCAGATCCGGCACTTGCCCCATGGCGGCATTGAGCGTATGTGCCAGCAAATCGTCCGGCCGCACATGGCGAAATACCCCGCGTGGCGCCTTGCCGACCGGCGAGCGTGCCGCCGCAACGATGTATGCATCCTGAATCTGCTTGCTCACTTTTTGTGCTCCTGTTCAACGATGGCCACGCCCCGCGACGCGGCTCCGTTGCATGTGTACGTCAATTTCTCAACGGCTTTCCGGTCTTGAGCATGTGTTCGACGCGCGCCTGTGTTTTTTCTGTTGCCAGCAACTCGATGAATGCCTCGCGTTCGAGGTCGAGAAACCAGCGTTCATCGACCAGACTTCCGGTTTCGATGTCGCCACCGCACATGACGTAGGCAAGCTTGCTGCCTATCAAATAATCATGCTCCGAAATATACTTGCCGGCCAACATGTTCTGCATGCCCATTTTCAGTGTCGCAATCGCTCCGCGGCCGGCAACGGGAATCTGGATGGCGCGCAGCGGCGGCCGGTAACCGGATTCATGCATTGCAACCAGCTGCTGCTTGGCTACGTGCAACAACTCGAAGCGATTCATCACCACAGGGTCGCTGTCGCGCAGAAAACCGAGCTCGCGTGAGTGCCGGGCACTGCGTCCGACCTGTGCCGTTGCTACGTTTTCGAAATAGCGCCTGACAAACGGGAACAGGTCACCGCCTTTGGCTTCGTTGGCCGCGCGCAGCGCCAGTTCCTTGCACCCTCCGGCACCGGGAACCAACCCGACCCCAGCCTCGACCAGGCCGATGTAACTTTCCAGACTGGCAACAGCCCGGTCGCAATGCATGACGATTTCGCAACCGCCCCCCAGCGCCATGCCATCGACCGCGGCCACCGTGGGCACCATTGAATAACGCAGAGCGAGATTGGTTTCCTGAAACTGCGCCACCACCTGCTCGATCTTTTCCAGCCGCCCAGCCATCAATGTATCGGCAACGTTGAGTCGCCGCGCAGCCTGCAAGACCGCGGCCTGCGCCGAGCGCCGGAATTTGCTGAACGCGGATTTCAGCGCCGAGGGCTTCGATTCACTCTTGCCACCACCCCCTTGCAAGTTGGCACCGATTGAAAACGGCGGCTCGGTCTGCCAGACCACCATTCCCTTGAAACCGTGTTCCGTTTCCTCGATGGCGCGTGCCAGACCGTCCAGCACATCGGCACCGACGGCATGCATTTTCGACTTGAATGAAACCACCGCAATATCGTCTCCGGTGCTCCACATACGCAACGCGTCGGTTTCAAACACCGTTGTCCCGTATTGCGCCGGTTCGCTGATCAACCGGTCGGGGAACGCCTGGCGACGGTAAACCGGCAATCGTGAGCGACCCTGGTTTCGGTCGAATTTCGGACTGTAGGAGCCTTCCGGTGTATGCACGCCGGTTCGCGCGGCGTCAGCGGCCCATGACGGCAACGCTTCATTGGTCATGGCCTTGCCAGCGTTAACATCCTCGGCAATCCATTGCGCCATCTGTTGCCAGCCAGCCGCCTGCCATATTTCGAACGGGCCCTGATTCCAGCCAAATCCCCATCGGATTGCCAGATCCAGGTCGCGAGCATTGCTCGCGATATCTGCGACGTGGCATGCGCAGTATTGCAGCATGTCGCGATAGACCGCCCACAGGAACTGCGCCTGAGGCAATCCACTGCTCCGCAACTGGGCAAAGCGCTCGGCTGGATCGCGGTTTTTCAGAATGGCCACCACCGCTTCGTCGGCACCGCGTCCGGAAGCAACATACTCGCTGCTGGATCGCTGCAGAACCTGTATTTCCTTTCCAACCTTGCGGTAGACACCCTTCTTGCTCTTTTGCCCAAGCGCGCCCTCGTCAATCAGCCGCTGCAACCATTCCGGAACCTGGTAATAGCGATGCCACGGGTCATCGGGCAAGGTGTCTCTCATGGTGTTGATCACGTGAGCCAGCGTATCCAGACCCACCACATCAGCGGTGCGATAAGTCGCGCTCTTGGGTCGTCCGATCAGCGATCCGGTCAGTGCGTCGACTTCGTCAAAGCCGAGGCCAAAACGTTCGGTGTGATGAAAGGCAGCCAATATGGAAAACACACCGACACGATTGGCGATAAAGTTCGGCGTATCCAGCGCACGGATCACGCCCTTGCCCAGTGTGGTGGTCAGGAACGCTTCAAGCTGATCGAGCAACGATTCGCGGGTTTCGGGTCCGGCGATCAGTTCCACCAGATGCATGTAACGCGGCGGATTAAAAAAATGCACACCGCAAAAGCGCTCGCGCAGCTTCTGCGGTAGCGCCGCGGAAAGCGATGCGATGGACAGCCCGGATGTATTGGTCGCAAAGACCGCCGAGTCAGCCAGATGAGGTGCGATACGCTCGTATAGCGCCTGCTTGAGATCCATGCGCTCGGCAATCGCTTCGATTACCAGGTCGCAATCACGCAGCTGCTCGAGGTCCTCGTCGTAATTGGCCGCCTGAATATGCGCTGCCAACGATTTGCGCGCCAGCGGTGCCGGCTCCAGTTTGGCGAGACCGTCGATGCCCTTGCGCACGATGGTATCGGGATCGCCTTCCTTCGCTGCCAGATCGAACAACACCGTCTCGACCCCGGCATTGACAAGATGCGCCGCAATCTGCGCACCCATCACGCCCGCGCCAAGCACGGCGACTTTTTCTACTCGCAATTCATTGGGTTCACTCATGCGCCTAGCCTACCGCAAACCCGTAGCGATCGCATCCGGGCTTGCAGGCTCAGGCGCAATGGGGACGGCGCGTCAAGCGCCCCCTCCGTCAGAACGTGTGTGTGTACTGAACGCTTAGCACGTTGACCGACCCGCTGTAATCACCAGTTACAGTCGTTTCCGTGCCCAGGGCAGCAGACCCCGTAGTATGATTGATGGAAGCGTCCTCGATAAAGATGTGGGTGTAACCGAAATCCCATCTGCCGCTTGCGCCCACCTTCAACTGACCACCGATGGCAATCCACGTTCGGTTGTTATCCGGAATCCGCACTGTTCTTGTTTGGTCATTCTTCACCGGTGTTTCGTCGTAGGCAAGACCGGCTTTCAGCGTCCATTTGTCATTGAGCACATAATTGCCGCCGATCGAATAGCGATTTGCGTCATCGTAATCGAGCACCAGCACATCGGCCACAGCGCCGCTCGCCGAGTCGACGATGTTGATCTGATCGAGGCTGCTCCAGCCGGTGCGGGTAATATCGGCCAACAGCTCGAATTTGTCACTCGCCTGGAAAGCAACGCTCAACGAAAGCATATCCGGCAGCGTCGCATCCGCCGTCACCGCACCGCCGCCGACTACCATGCCCATATATGTTGCTGTGGCATTACCTTCGAGCGTGTAGTCAATCTCGGAACGGTAAGCAATGCCAAGCCGGGTCGCCGGCGAAAGCTGGAACATCGCGCCGATATTCCAGCCCCAGCTATCGTCATCGGCCTCAAGTTTGGCGCTTCCCTCATCGCAGGGGCACGCTGGACCGGGAGCGAGCGGTATTACAGCAGCATTGGTCAATTCGGCGTCCATCTGCTGATAGGAGATGCCACCACCAATGGAAATGGTGTCACTGAGCTTGAACGAAACAGCAGGATTGACGTTCATCGTAGTGATTTCGGACTTGATACCCTGGAATCGGCCGACCCAGTTCGAGTCGTATTCAGTCACAAGGCCAAACGGAGCGTTGATGCCGATGCCCGCACTCCAGCGATCGTTGATCGGCATGCTGTAATAGAGGTTCGGCACGAACCCTGTACTGCCTAAATCGCCACCGTTGCCACCGGTCGGTACTCCACCCAATGCGAGGGGAGCCGTGCTACCGTTATCCGAGAATTCAGCGCTCAGATTGATGGCATGACCGGCCACGGCGAACTGCGAGCCGGGCAGCAGGCTCATGCCCGCCGGGTTGAAAAAGATGGTACTGGAATCCTCGGCAACCGCTGCGGCGCCGGCATAGGCGTTACCCATACCACTGGCGCTTTGCTCGATCAGTGCGAAGGCGGCACCGTGTGCACTGTTGATTCCGATCGGAAGCAGCCCGGCGATCGCCGCAGCTATCACAGACCCGCCAAAACTACGTTTCATCTAGCTCTCCTTGGGCGAAGTATTCACATCCAACGAGATTTTCATAAGCAGACTTCAGGCCTGCTTGTGCGCTTCGACAGGAATCGGCCGTGGGCGGCGCTGATCGTCGACCGCAACGTAAGTCAACGTTGCCTCGGTGACCTTGACGGTTTCATGCATCGAGCGCCGCTGCGCGTAGACTTCCACATCGACGGTAATCGATGTGCGCCCCACCCGGGAGACTTCGGCATAAAAGCTCACCAGGTCACCGATCATCACCGGCTGCTTGAAAAGAAACGAGTTCACGGCGATGGTCACAATGCGCCCCTGCGCTAGTTGAATCACCGGTATGCTGCCGGCAATATCCACCTGGGACATAATCCAGCCGCCGAAGATATCGCCGCTGTAATTAGCGTCAGACGGCATTGGAACGACCCGCAGAGTCGGTTCCTTTCCTCGCGGGAGTTCTGTCGCTGACTTCTGTTCGTCCTGAGCCATTTGCTCAGCGCCCTGCATAAATGCGCTGATACTCAGACTCGTACGCTTCGATCACTTTGGCACGCTTGACTTTCATTGTCGGTGTGAGCAATCCGTTCTCGACACTCCAGGGTTCGGGCAATACGACCGCCCGGCGGATCTGCGCATAACCCGGAAACTCATAAATCTGTGCGCTGACGCGTTCGAGCACAATTTCCTCAACCTGATCGCTCTTCAATGCTGCCTCGGACTGTGCATCGATTCCATGCGCGGCCGCGACATTGGCCCATTCCTGCTCGTTGAGCACCACAAAAACCGCCAGATACGGCCTGGCTTCACCAATCAACATCACCTGCTCGAACAGAGGATCACGCTGGATGGCGGCCTCCATGTCCACTGGCGGTACTTTTTCGCCATTGGACATCACGATGATCTCCTTGAGGCGCCCGGTGATATACAACCGCCCGTCCGCGTCCATCCGTGCCGTGTCGCCTGTGTTGAGCCATCCATCATCGGTAAACATGGCGCGAGTCGCGTCCGGATTGTTCCAGTATCCGAGCATTACATTCGGTCCTTTGACCAATAGAGCATTTTTCTCGCCAATCCTGACTTTTACACCCGGAATCGGCTTGCCGATGCTCGCCGGGACATTGTCCTCGATGCGGTTGGTCGTAACCACCGGGCTGGTCTCCGTGAGCCCATAGCCCTGGACAACGGGCAGCCCCAGGCCAATAAACAGCCTGGCGATCTCCGGCGACAGCGCCGCGCCGCCGCAAGTCGCCGCCCGCAGACGCCCGCCCAGCCTCGCCATCACCTTGGAAGCGACCAGCAATTTCAGCAACGGCCACAACAGAAACAGGGGTCGCCAGGAACCCCTTTTTTGCTGATATTCGAAGCGGGCCCAGCCGACATTGGTTGCCAATTCGAAAAGTTTGCGGCGCAACGGTGGCCCATCCTGCAATTTCTGCTTGATTGCCGCGTAGACGCGTTCGTAAATGCGCGGCACCGAAATCAGGACAGTCGGGCGGATTGCCAGCAGGTCCTCTGCCAGATCCTGCACCGAACGCGCGAAAGCCACCTGCCCGCCTGACATGAGCGTGCCGTAATAGCCACAAGTACGCTCCAACGTATGTGAAAGGGGCAAAAACGACAAAAATAGGTCGTCCGGGTAGACCGGGAAGCACTGCGCGGTGGCGTAGGAATTCTCCAGCATGTTGCTGTGCGACAGCATCACCCCTTTGGGGCGGCCGGTTGTCCCCGATGTATAGATGATACTGGCGAGCTTGCCGCCGTCACTGTTGACGTGCCGGATATCGTCTGCGCGATCAGGGACCCAGTCTTCGGCACTGACCAGCCGCGGATCCTGGTCGCCATCCGTCAGCGGCTTCAGGCAAATCGCACGAATCAGACCGCCAAGTTCGTGCATGACGTCGGCGAATGCATCCCACGTTGCCTGATCTTCGAAAAAAATCACGCGAGCGCCCGAATCGCGCATGATGTAGGCAAGATTGTCCGGGCGATCCGAGGTATACAGCGGCACCGTCACCAGCCCCAGACCCATGGCGGCCTGATCGAAGATCACCCACCAGATCGAGTTTCGGATCATGATAGCAACGCGCTCGCCCGGTTCGAGATTTTCCCGCGCCAGGCCACTCTGCCAGCGCGCGACCAGTTGCTCTATCTCGCCCCAGGTGTAGTTCTTCCAGGTGCCGGATGCATCGTCATAGTTGACATACGCCACCGCATCCCGCGATCGCTGCACCCGTGCCGCAAAGAGTCCGTCCAACGTTCGTGCCGCTGCCGGCTGTATGACGTCGGGTTGTTTCGCCATGCCTGTGCTCTCCTCATCATCCCGGGTGCGATCAATCATTCGCCTAAAACCGGGAGACGCACGAACCGGTCCAACCCCGGAACCAGCAGGCCCCGCTTCAGGTTCGCTGCATTGTATTTGCTCTAGCCGTCGTAGGTCCCGTCGCGGGCAGGCATCTGTGCCTGGCCTCCCTGCGCCAGATCGACGTTGCAACCGACATCGATCGGGAAATCGTCAACCATGATGCAATTTCTGCGCAGCACGCGGAAACGGCGTAACAGTGCGGCCTCTTCCTCGCTGAATTCCCCGGCAGCCAACGCCTGCTCGAGTTGGGCCTCCTCTGTGTAGCCGGTCACCGATCCGGACCGGACCAAGCCGCGCAACTTCGCCTCGGCCTCTTCGCCTTCCGGCACCGCCTCCAATGCCAGTTCAAGACAGCCTACGGGGTCGTCTTCCCGGCGCCAGACAAACGTGTTGTTGGTCAGGCGATCGCGCGACTCCGAGGGCTGCATCATCAACCTTGCAATCTCGGTGCTCAGACGGTCTTGCGGCGCAGTGAAGCTGCGCCCCCACGGGAAAATCACCAGCCGCATCGCCAAACCGAGCCAGCGACTCGGGAAGTTTTCGAACACCCCGTAAAACGCTTCCTGAATGCGGCAGAGCGCATCGCGCAATGCCCAGTGAACAAGCGGCAAGTCGGCCTTTTGCCGCCCCTCGTCCTCATATCGTTTGAGGGTAGCCGAGGCAAGGTACAACTGGCTGAGAATGTCGCCGAGCCGCCCCGACAACTTTTCCTTGCGTTTCAGGTTTCCGCCAAGTATCAGCATGGATACGTCAGCTGCAAACGCGAATCCGGCAGACAATCGCGTCAGTTGTTGGTAGTACGGCCGCAGTTCGGACGCACCGGGCACGCTGATCAGCCTGGCGCCGGTAAGGCCGCCGAACAGGGCGCATGCCTTGTTGCTGGCGACAAAACCGACATGTCCCCAGAATGCCTTGTCGAATTCCTCGGACGCCTTGAGCCGATCACTCTCGCCTGCTGCCGCGATCTCCTTGAGCACGTAGGGATGGCAGCGGATGGCGCCCTGCCCGAAGATCATCATCGTCCGGGTGAGGATATTCGCGCCTTCAACGGTAATGCCGATGGGAACCTGCTGGTAGGCGCGCCCGAGATAATTGCTGGGGCCGAGGCAAATCCCCTTGCCGCCATGCACATCCATCGCGTCATTGACGACCTGGCGACCACGTTCGGTCGCGTGATACTTGACGATGGCCGATATCACCGACGGCTTTTCCCCGAGGTCGACCGCCCCAGCTGTCATGCAGCGGGCAGCATCGATCACATAGGTATTGCCGCCGATTCGCCCCATGGCCTCGTTAACACCTTCGAATTTGCCGATCGGCAACTTGAACTGACTGCGAACCCGTGCATAGGCACCAGTGGTCCGCGCGGCAAGCTTGGCCATGCCGGCGCTGGACGAAGGTAGCGAAATCGAGCGTCCGGCAGCGAGGCATTCCATCAACATGCGCCAGCCCTGGCCGGCATAGTCACGCCCGCCAATCACCCAATCGAGCGGGATGAACACATCCTTGCCCGAGTTTGGCCCGTTCATGAACGAGGCATTGAGTGGGAAGTGGCGCCGCCCAATGTTCACGCCCGGATGACTGGTGGGGATCAGCGCCAGGGTGATGCCGATATCTGGCTCATTTCCCAGCAGCCCGTCCGGATCGTGGAGTTTGAAC
The DNA here is from genome assembly GCA_050050435.1 of Burkholderiales bacterium. Taxonomy (GTDB): domain Bacteria; phylum Pseudomonadota; class Gammaproteobacteria; order Burkholderiales; family Eutrophovitaceae; genus SG8-40. Next base: position 10,441 of record JASFUE010000093.1, read on the forward strand.
GCGAGTCCCAGCAAGGTTGCAACCGGGCTCAGCGTGATGTAGCGCTTCTCCCAGGTCAGGCGGATGCCCAGCGTCTCCCGGCCTTCGTACTCGCCTTTGCAAACGATGCCATAGTCGGGAATGCTGCCCGCATCCGAGCCGGCATCCGGACTGGTCAGCGCGAAACA
>JASFUE010000094.1:0-10592 GCA_050050435.1 Burkholderiales bacterium
GTATTCCTCGACGCTTCCGGTCGACGTCAACGCCAGGATCTTTTTCTCCCTGCTTTCATCGAGGACCCTGAGAACAACCTGGGCATCTTCGGGGGACTTCATTACCTCCACGGACTTGTTGCTCTGGATAGCGCGGCGCAATTCCGCCGCGAACAGGGAGAAGCCGCTGGTTTCTACGTAAATACGCTCGAACTGCAGGTCGGCCTGGCCACGCAACTGAAAACCGCAACCAGAAACCAGCAAAGCGAACACGATCGTCGCCAGCAACTTGAGAACACTGTGAGCGCTGTCAGGTGACGTGGTCATTGTTCCGTTCTCCTTCAGCCGTCAGGACGCCACGATGTTAACGAGCCGTCCCGGCACAACCACCACTTTGCGGATGGTCTTGTCTTCGACGTGCCGCTGCGCACTCTCGTTGGCGATAGCTTCCCGTTCGATGGTCTCACGGTCGGCCTCGGCAGCAACACGGATTTTGCCACGCAGTTTGCCGTTGACCTGCAGCACCAGTTCGATTTCGTCCTGCATCAGCGCATCTTTATCCACTTGCGGCCATTGCGCGTCCTGCAGATCCCCGGCAAACCCGAGTGCTTCCCACAGCGCCTGGGTCACGTGCGGCACGATCGGAAACAGAATGCGCAACAATATACCGAGAGCTTCGTGCTGCAACAGCGCCGCGGGTTGTTGAGGCGCCGATGATACGGCGTCACTTTCCAGCACATTGAGCATTTTCATGCCGGCCGAAGCAACCGTGTTGAACTGCCGCCGCTCGTAATCGAAATTTGCCTGCTTGAGCAACAGATGCAGTTCGCGGCGCGGATCGCCCAGCGTACCGTCTTTAGCCATTTGCGCGTAATCGACCGGCCCGGATGAAGCCTTGTTCACCGCCTGCACCGCTTCTGCGTTCTCCGCGCCGTATTTCCACAAGCGGCGCAGGAAGCGGAAAGCGCCCTCGACACCATCGTCGTTCCACGCCAGTGTGTCTTCGGGCGGCGATGTAAACATCATGAAGAAGCGCGCGGTGTCGGCACCGTATTTTTCGATCAGTGCCTGCGGATCGACGCCGTTGTTTTTCGACTTCGACATGGTGCGTATGCCACCGGACTCGACCGGCTTGCCGTCAGCAATTAGCCTGGCGCCGACACGTTTGCCCGCCTCATCGTGGATAACTTCAACATCCTGCGGATTGAAATAAACGATGCGCCCGGAGTCGTCCTTGCGGGAGAAGATTTCGTTGAGCACCATGCCCTGCGTGAGCAGCTTCGAGAACGGCTCATCGACCTTCACCAGCCCCAGGTCACGCATGACCTTCGTCCAGAACCGGGAATAGAGCAAATGCAGGATTGCGTGTTCGATGCCGCCGATATACTGGTCCACCGGCATCCAGTAATCGACCCGCTCGTCAACCATCGCCCCGTCCGAGCCAGGGCAGGCAAAGCGCATGAAATACCACGACGAATCGACAAAAGTATCCATGGTGTCGGTTTCGCGCCGCGCCGCCGCTCCGCATTTCGGGCAGGTAGTGGACAGAAAATCCTCGCGCTTGTTGAGCGGGTTGCCTGAGCCATCGGGCACGCAATCTTCCGGAAGCACGACCGGCAACTGGTCATCGGGGACCGGCACGTCGCCGCATTTTTCGCAATGAATGATCGGAACCGGCGTACCCCAGTAGCGCTGGCGCGAAATTCCCCAGTCACGCAGGCGCCACTGCACCTGTTTCTCACCGCAGCCTTTCGCTTCCAGGTCAGCGGCGATGGCGTCAATCGCCTGCGCGTAGGGCATGCCATCGTAGCGTCCCGAATTCACGCACACGCCATAGTCAGCATACCACTCCTGCCAGGCATCGGTTGAATAGGTCTTGCCTTCGACGTCGATGACCTGTTCGATTGCCAGGCCGTACTTCTTCGCGAAAGCGAAGTCGCGTTCGTCGTGCCCGGGCACGCCCATGACGGCACCTTCGCCGTAGGTCATCAGCACGTAGTTACCGACCCACACCTCGACCGACTCACCGCTGATCGGGTGTTGCACGAATAATCCGGTGGGCATGCCCTTTTTTTCCATGGCAGCGATATCGGCCTCCATGGTGCTGCCTTGACGGCATTCCTCGATAAACGCAGCCAGTTCAGGGTTCGACTTTGCGGCATGGATGGCCAGCGGATGCTCGGCGGCAACGGCACAGAAAGTCACCCCCATCAGGGTGTCGGCGCGCGTCGTGAAAACCCTGAGCTGTTGTTGTTTGCCATCCAGCTCGTAGGGGAACGCGATGTTCACCCCTTCGCTGCGCCCGATCCAGTTCGCCTGCATGGTCTTGACCCGTTCGGGCCAGCCGTCGAGACCGTCGAGTGCTGCGAGCAGCTCCGGCGCATAGTCGGTAATGCGCATGTAGTACATCGGAATTTCGCGCTTCTCAACCAGTGCGCCGGTGCGCCAACCACGCCCGTCAATGACCTGTTCATTGGCCAGCACGGTTTGATCGACCGGATCCCAGTTGACCACGCCGGTCTTTTTGTAGACCAGCCCTTTTTCAAGCATGCGCACGAACAGCCACTGGTTCCAGCGGTAGTAATCCGGTTTGCAGGTAGCCAGCTCGCGCTCCCAGTCGATCGCAAAGCCGAGCGACTGGAGCTGCTTTTTCATGTAATCGATGTTGTCATAGGTCCACTTCGCGGGCGGCACGCCATTGGCCATCGCGGCGTTTTCCGCCGGCAGGCCGAACGCATCCCAGCCCATCGGCTGCAGCACATTGAAACCGCGCATGCGGTGATAGCGCGTGAGCACGTCGCCGATGGTGTAGTTGCGCACATGACCCATGTGCAGCTTTCCGGACGGATAAGGGAACATGGACAGGCAGTAATACTTGGGCCGGTCGGCGAGCTCCATCGAGCGGAACGCCTTGCTTTCGGTCCACTGTTTTTGAACCTGATCTTCGATCAGGGCAGGGTGATACTGACTCTCCATTGCGGCAACCGGGAATGACCTGTGTTTCGGAAGTGCCCGATTATATCGTTGCCGTCTGCTCTAAGTGTGTAACCGGACAGGAAAATTCAGCCAGCCTGGCGCCTTCGAGCGCTGCACCGTCAGGGCGGCACAAATGCCTGCCGTCTTTTCGTTGTACCATCAGCCGCCGCCACTGATTTTTCCCCGGCCCGCCCAACGCACACATGTCCAAAAAACACCCCATCGTTGCAGTTACCGGTTCCTCGGGTGCCGGCACGTCTGCCGTGCGCGCGACGTTCGAGGCGATGTTCGAGGCCGAGGCGGTCAACGCCGCTTTCATCGAAGGCGACAGCTTTCACAAGTACGAACGCGACCAGATGCGACGGCTCACCGATGAATGGGAACGCACGGCCGGGCGCGCCATCAGTCATTTCGGTCCGGAAGCCAACATGTTCGAAGAACTCGAAGCGCTGTTTCGCGAATATGGCGAGCAGGGCACCGGAACTTCGCGCCTGTATCTGCACAACGAAGAACGGGCTGCACGTTACGGGCAGAAAGCGGGCACGTTCACAGCGTGGCAACCGCTGGCAGAAAACACCGACCTACTGGTCTACGAGGGCCTGCATGGCGGAGTTGTCACCGATACGGTGGACATTGCACAACATGTCGACTTGCTCATCGGTGTCACGCCAATCATTAATCTGGAATGGATACAGAAAATTCAGCGCGATCTTCGCGAACGCGGCCATTCTCTGGAAATGATCACCGAAACCATACTGCGGCGCATGCCCGACTATGTTCATTACATTACGCCGCAGTTCTCCCGCACCCATGTGAACTTCCAGCGCGTGCCAACCGTGGATACGTCCAACCCGTTCGCTGCGGTAAGCATTCCCGGCCAGGAGGAAAGTTTTGTGGTCATTCGGTTCGCCGCGCCCGAAGGCCTCGATCTGAATGCGCTCAGATCGCAAATCGGCGGCGCATTCCGCTCGCGCCCGGACACGCTGGTCGTACCCGGAGATGAGATCGATCACGCGATGCGCCTGATTCTCGAATCACGCATCAGGGAATTGGTCGACGAAGGCAGACGGCTACGGGCGGCACCCGTATAATTGCAACGCAATCGCTTCCCGGTTGCGTTTTTTCGCCGCATCCTGATCACCTCCTCTGCAAGTAATGTCACAGATTCTCGAAGGGCTTAATCCCGAGCAACTCGAGGCAGTCACACTGCCCCACACATCAGCCCTGATTCTGGCGGGCGCCGGTTCCGGAAAAACCAGAGTACTAACCACGCGCATTGCCTGGCTGATTCACACCGGCCAGGTCAGCCCGCTCTCGGTTCTGGCCGTCACTTTCACCAACAAGGCTGCGCGCGAAATGCTTACCCGCATCTCGGCGATGCTGCCAATCAATACCCGCGGCATGTGGGTTGGCACTTTCCACGGACTGTGCAACCGCATGCTGCGCGCGCATCACCGCGACGCCGGTCTGCCACAGACTTTCCAGATTCTCGATAGCGCCGACCAACTCTCCATGATCAAGCGCGTCATGAAAGGCCTCGGCGTGGACGACGACAAGTATCCTCCCCGCCAGGCCCAGTACTTCATCAACGCCAACAAGGAAGACGGCAAAAGACCGGCGCAAGTGGAGCAGGAAGTAGCGGACGAATACCAGCGGCGCCTGCTCGATGTCTATGCCGCTTACGATGAACAGTGCAACCGCGAAGGCGTGGTCGATTTCGCCGAACTGCTGTTGCGCTGCTACGAGTTGCTGCAGAAGAACGAAATCCTGCGCAACCATTATCAGGCGCGCTTCCAGCACATTCTGGTCGACGAGTTCCAGGACACCAACCGCCTGCAATACCTGTGGCTGAAACTGCTGGCCGGCCCGGAGGCTTCCATCATGGCGGTCGGCGATGACGACCAGTCCATTTATGCCTTCAGGGGTGCGCGCGTTGGCAACATGCTCGACTTCGAGCGCGATTTCGCAGTCGAGAAAGTCATCAAGCTGGAACAGAACTACCGTTCGCATGGCAACATTCTCGACGCCGCCAACGCGCTCATTCGCAACAACAGCTCACGGCTGGGCAAGAACCTGTGGACCTGCGAGGGCAAGGGTGAACCGTTACGACTCTACGAAGCGAGCACCGATGCCGAAGAAGCCGGCTACATCCTCGATGAAGTCCGGGCCCTGAACCGCGAAGGCGTGCCACTGTCGGATATGGCCCTGCTGTACCGTTCCAATGCGCAATCGCGGGTACTGGAGCACGGCTTGTTCAATGCCGGTATCGCCTATCGCGTCTATGGCGGACTGCGCTTTTTCGAACGGCAGGAAATCAAGCACGCGCTGGCCTATTTGCGGTTGGTCGCCAACCCGGAGGACGAAGGCGCACTGCTGCGCGTGATCAATTTCCCCACGCGCGGAATTGGCAACCGGACCCTCGAACAGGTTCAGGCAGCCGCCGAGAATGCCGGTTGCAGCCTGTGGCAAAGCGCGTGTTCGACCCCGCCAACCGGGCGTGCCGGAGCGGCCATTGCCGCCTTTATCCGGCTGATCGAAAGCATGCGAAGCGCCACCGAGGGATTGCCATTGCAGGAAACGGTGGGGCATGTCATCGAGGCCAGCGGATTGGTCGATCACTATCGCAAGGAACGGGAGGGCGCCGATCGCGTAGAGAACCTGGAGGAACTGGTCAACGCGGCAGCTGCATTCGTCAACGAGGAAGGGCTCGCCGTCTACGAAGCCGATGCGGCCAACGCACCCACGACCGATCCGGAGCAAGCCGCGCCTGAACTCGATCCGCTAAGTGCGTTTCTCGCGCATGCGTCGCTGGAAGCGGGCGAGAACCAGGCCGCGGCGGGCGCAGATGCGCTTCAGTTAATGACGGTGCACTCGGCCAAGGGGCTGGAATTTCACAGCGTGTTCATCAGTGGGCTCGAAGAAGGGCTGTTTCCCCACGAAAACAGCATGAATGAAGAAGGCGGGCTCGAAGAAGAACGACGCCTGATGTACGTAGCAATGACCCGGGCACGCCGGCGCCTGTACATTACGCACGCGCAAACACGCATGTTGCACGGGCAGACACGCTATAACGTGGCGTCGCGGTTTCTCGATGAAATTCCCCCGGAACTGGTCAAGCGGCTCAGCGTGGCAGCGCCGGCATTTTCTCCTTCAGCCGCAATGGCCCAGCCAGCGAAACGGTTCAGTAACAGGCAGGTCAGCGTAGGCGGATTCCGGATCGGCCAGCAGGTGCTGCACCCCAAATTCGGCTCCGGCGTCATCGTGCAAGCCGAAGGCAGCGGTGGCGATGCCCGCGTGCAAGTCAATTTCCGTAACGACGGTCTGAAGTGGCTGGCGTTAGACTACGCCAAGCTATCGCCAGCATAACCCGGTATTCGGAATCAACCCGCGCAACGCAGAGTGCGCCGGGTGTGCGTAGTAAAACGAAAAACCTCACCACCAAAACGTAGAGCGCCACGAAGAACGCTAAATCAATCCAGAATACAGATTACTTCGCAGTTGTCTTCACGCCGGCGTCCTGATGTCTTCACGCTTTTTCTCTTTCGCTCTGCGGTAAGAACCTAAGGTCTTTCCGCCCATTTCTGACCCGCTCTCACGCGGGCAACGGACTCGCAGTGTGGCTTCTATGGGTGATCAACAAACGACGGAACGGTTCAGGATCGTGTGCGTGAGTCAGCTCGCCAGCCCTGGGCAGATGAAAATCGTACAAGCGTGACACCCAGAATCTCAGCGCCGCGGCGCGCAACATGGCCGGCCAGACGGAGCGCTCCTGATCGGTAAAGGCGCGCACCGAATCATAGGCCTCGAGCATCGCATCGGCGCGCCCAGCATCGAGTGTGGCATCCGGATTCGAGCACCAGTCGTTGACCGTAATCGCGACGTCATAAATCAGCGAATCGACGCAGGCAAAATAAAAGTCGATCACACCGCCAACGATATCACCGTCAAACAGCACATTGTCGCGAAACAAATCGGCATGCACCGGTCCGCGCGGTAGTCCCTCACGCGAAATCCGCGACTGAAACTCAATTTCCGACTTCAGTAATTCCCTGTCCCCGTCATCCAGAAACGAATAGATTTCCGGCGCAACCGCGGTCCACCACCTGGCGCAGCGCAGGTTGTCCAGATGCAGCTTGAAGGTCTGCCCGGACAAATGCATGTCAGCAAGCTGCTCCCCCACCCGCGCGCAATGCACCAGCCCTGGCTCCATCACTGGCTGGCCCGAGAGGCGCGTGACAATGGCCGCCGGCTTGCCGTTCAATTCGCCGAGTAACTCGTTGTCCAGATTGGCAATCGGCTTGGGCGCCGGCACTCCGTGGTTGCTTAGGTGTGCCATCAGGTGCAAATAAAAAGGCAGCTCTTTCGGGGTGAGCTTCTCGAACAGCGTCAGCACGTAACGGCCGTGACTGGTCGTCAGAAAATAATTTGTATTCTCGATGCCCGAGAGTATGCCCTCGAGTTCGACAAGCGAGCCGAGAGAGTAGTTGCGGAGCCAGGCACTGGCCTGCTCAACGGTAACCGTTGTAAATACCGACATCGGGAAACTATTAAAGAACCGTGCCGCGCCTTTCAGCTTGATGTGCGCTACAGATTGAGCTGCGCTTCGCGCTCTGCGGCATTCGGCTCGAAGGCCCGCTTTTCGTAATGGTTGAATATTGCGTCGACGATCTGCTGCGGTTCGTCGAGCACCTGAATGAGGTCGATGTCCTCCGGACTAATCATGTTTTCAGCGACCAGCCGCTCCTTGATCCAGTTCACCAGACCCGCCCAGAACGGCGAATGCACAAGTATCAGCGGGATGCGCCGCACCTTGCCAGTCTGTACCAGGGTAAGTGCTTCCATCAATTCGTCGAGCGTACCAAATCCGCCCGGCATGACGACATAGGCCGAGGCGAACTTGACGAACATGACCTTGCGCGCGAAGAAATGGCGGAAACTCTGGCTGATGTCCTGAAACGGATTTGCCACCTGTTCGTGCGGCAACTGGATGTTCAGGCCGACGGAAAGCGACTTGCCATAATAAGCGCCCTTGTTGGCAGCCTCCATGATCCCGGGTCCGCCACCGGAAATGACCGAGAAACCGGCGTCGGACAGACTGCGTGCAATGTTGCGGGTCTGTTCGTAATACGGGTGGCCTTCCTGGATACGGGCACTGCCAAAAATCGAGACTGCCGGGCGAATATGAGCAAGCCGTTCTGTAGCCTCGACGAACTCTGCCATAATTCCGAAGACACGCCACGATTCACGCGCGGACCATGTCTTCTCCACCAGTTCGGGTGCGATCGGGGTAAGTAATTTCTGCGTTTCGCTCATTCCTGGTTCTCGTACGGCCTTCGCCGATGAAAAAACTGCTTCTGATAGATGGCTCGTCCTACCTGTATCGCGCTTTTCACGCGATGCCCGACCTGCGCAACAAGGACGGGGAGCCGACCGGTGCGATTTACGGTGTCATCAACATGTTGCGCCGTTTACGCAGGGAAACCGCGGCGGATTATATCGCCTGCGTATTCGACGCAAAAGGCAAGACATTTCGCGACGACCTGTATTCGGAGTACAAGGCCAACCGCCCGCCGATGCCCGACGACCTCGTTTCGCAAATCGAACCCCTGCACGAATGCATACGTGCTCTGGGCGTGTCGCTGATCAACGAGGCCGGCGTCGAAGCCGATGACGTAATCGCTACTCTTACTGCAGAGGCTGGAGCTCGCAATATCGAGACCATCATCTCGACCGGCGACAAGGATATTGCCCAACTGGTGCGTCCCGGCGTCACTCTAGTCAATACCATGTCCAACGAAACGCTGGACGAGGACGGCGTCAAGAACAAGTTCGGCGTCAAACCCGAACAGATGGTCGATTACCAGACACTGGTCGGCGACTCGGTGGACAACGTTCCGGGTGTGGCAAAAGTCGGGCCAAAAACAGCCGTCAAATGGCTGACACAATACGGCAGCCTCGACGAAATTATCGCCCACGCCGATGAAATCGGCGGAAAAGTCGGAGAAAACCTGCGCGAGGCGCTCGACTGGCTGCCAACCGCGCGTGACCTGGTCACGCTCAGGCACGATTGCACGTTGCCGATCAAGCTCGAGGATCTGAAACCGGATGAGCAGGATTCCGCTCGTCTGGCCGAGCTCTACCGCAAACTCGGTTTCAAGACCTGGTTGACCGAACTCAATAGCGCCGAAGATGCGCCTGCCGACGCCGCGCCAGGCAGTGGCGGAAGCCGGCCAGGCGCCGCGCGCAACTACGAACTGGTGCTAACGGAAAAGGCGCTCGATGACTGGCTTGCGAAAATCGACCAGGCCGAGCTCGTTGCCGTGGACACGGAGACCACCGGGCTCGATCCGATGACATCAACACTGGTGGGCATCTCACTCAGTGTCGAAGCGGGTGCGGCCGCATATGTTCCGCTGGCTCACGACTATGCCGGCGTGCCGCAACAATTGCCGATGAAGGGTGTACTCGACAAACTCGGGCCCTGGCTCGGCAACAGCGATCGGAAAAAACTCGGGCAGAACATGAAGTACGACCTGCACATCTTCGCCAACCACGGCGTTGAGGTTGCCGGTGTTGCCCATGACACCTTGCTGCAATCCTATGTTGTCGAGAGCCACCGGCCACACGACATGGACAGTCTCGCCGTACGCCACCTCGGCATCAAACCGATCAGCTATGACGAAATCACCGGCAAGGGTGCTGGCCGGATCTCTTTTTCGCAGGTCGATGTCGAACGTGCCCGCGAATATGCCGCCGAGGATGCCGACATCACCTTGCGGCTTCACGAGGAACTGTTCCCGGCGATCGAGCGCGACAAAAAACTGATGTATGTCTACAGCGCCATTGAAATGCCGGTGATGGAAGTCCTGTTTGCCATGGAACGCCATGGCGTGCTGCTCGATACCGCTGCGCTGGCGAAGCAGACGCAGGAACTGTCCGAACGCCTGACCGAAATCGAAAGCCAGGTACATGAACAGGCCGGCCAGCCATTCAACCTCGGCTCACCAAAGCAATTGCAGGAAATCCTGTTCGCCAAACACGGCCTGCCAGTCATCAAGAAAACGCCCGGCGGCCAGCCGTCCACCGATGAAGACGTGTTGCAACAACTGGCGCAGGATCACCCGTTGCCGAAACTGATTCTCGAATACCGGGCTCTGTCGAAACTGAAATCGACCTACACCGACAAACTGCCAAAGATGGTCAACCCGGATACCGGCCGGGTACATACCAACTACGCGCAAGCGGTTGCCAATACCGGGCGCCTGGCGAGCAACGAGCCCAATCTACAGAACATTCCGGTGCGCACGCCCGAAGGCCGGCGAGTGCGCGAAGCATTCATCGCGCCGGAAGGTTGCAGCATCGTCTCGGCTGACTATTCGCAGATTGAGTTGCGCATCATGGCGCATCTGTCGCAGGATGAAAATCTGCTCAAAGCATTTCGCGAAGGTGCAGACGTGCACCGCCATACCGCCTCCGAGATCTTCGGCGTCGACCCACAGGAAATCACCAGCGAGCAACGCCGCTATGCCAAGGTCATCAACTTTGGCCTGATCTACGGCATGTCTGCATTTGGGCTCGCGTCGCAGCTCGGGCTCGAACGCAGCGCCGCACAGCAATACATCGACCGCTACTTCGCC
>JASFUE010000095.1:0-10532 GCA_050050435.1 Burkholderiales bacterium
CTCGTCGTTTACCCATCAAGCCCCGTTATGCACCACTCAGAAAACGGTGCGTGTTACAAACTCTCAACTCCTCTTCAACACTTCCTATTCTTGTTTTGCTTCGCCTCGCAACCCCAACACCTGTTCGCTTCGGTATTGCTCGGCGTTCATTCCAATGTCTTGAAGCTATTTTGCCAACACATCTAAGCAAAAAGCTTTCCAAGCATTTTCAATAGCGTACCAACGTCATTCCCAGCTAAGCGCACCACCGGTCTGGTACTCGGTTACGCGTGTTTCAAAAAAGTTTTTCTCTTTCTTCAGATCGATCATTTCCGACATCCAGGGAAATGGATTGTTTGCACCCGGAAACAACATGTCGAGACCGATTTGCTGACAGCGACGATTCGCCACATAGCGCAAATATTCCTTGAACATCGGCGCATTCAACCCGAGTACACCCCGAGGCATCGTGTCTTCTGCGTAACGGTATTCAAGTTCCACACCCTTGCGAATCAGGGCACGAATCTCTTCGCGAAACTCAGGGGTCCAAAGATGCGGATTCTCGAGTTTGATCTGATTGATGAGATCGATTCCGAAATTGCAGTGCATCGACTCATCACGAAGGATGTACTGATATTGTTCCGCTGCACCTGTCATTTTGTTTTGACGACCAAGTGCCAAAATTTGTGCAAAACCGACGTAAAAGAACAGTCCTTCCATAATGCACGCGAACACGATGAGACTCTTCAAAAGTTTTTGATCGGCCTCCGGCGTACCCGTTTTGAATGACGGATCGGTCAGTGTTTCGATAAACGGGATGAGGAAATCATCCTTTTCCTTAATGCTGCTCACCTCGTGATACGCGTTGAAAATTTCTCCTTCATCCAGACCAAGACTCTCGACAATGTACTGGTAGGCGTGCGTGTGAATCGCTTCTTCGAATGCCTGGCGCAGGAGATACTGGCGGCACTCAGGCGCAGTGATGTGGCGATAAGTACCGAGAACGATATTGTTCGCCGCGAGAGAGTCAGCCGTAACGAAGAATCCGAGATTGCGCTTTACGATAAGGCGCTCATCTTCCGACAAGCCGGCAGGATCCTTCCAGGTGCTGATATCCCGGCTCATGTTTATTTCCTGCGGCATCCAGTGATTCGCACAACCGGCGAGATATTTTTCCCACGCCCATTTGTATTTGAAAGGCACAAGCTGATTGACGTCGGCCTTGCCATTGATCACGCGCTTGTCTTCGATTCGAACGCGTTTGAGCGCTGCGTCCGCGTTCAGAGGCGCCTGGTTGGGTTTTTCACGCTCCTGCGACAGACCTCCCGTCGTGCCGCTCGGCGTAGCGAAATCGGAATCTTCAAATTGCAGCATCAGTTCTTGCCTTTCAATGTGGTCAGCTATCAGCCTGTTTGTTGTTCGTTCCGCAATGGCGAAATGGGAAGCGATGGTCCGACGGCGTTTGCCGGCCGGGTACCTGCCGTTGTCCGGGACCCGCTCACATGCGTGGCCGCACTCGTTGTTCCGAATACCTGCGTGGCTTCCCCACTGCTGTTACGCGAATGAAAAAATTCAATGCGCCGGCGCGAGGACATCTGGATACGGCGCAACAGTTTCACTGGCATGCCTCGCAGTCAGGATCATCGATCGCGCAGAACTTCGGTTGTTCCTGTTCTCCAACACCGCCATCGGACGGCACACTGTTGAGAACGCCCGAACGCACTGTCGACTTCTCAGCGGAAGTAGCTCCCAGCGTGCGCAGGTAGTAGGTGGTCTTGAGCCCGCGCTCCCAGGCCAGCTTGTAGGTTTCGTCGAGCTTCTTACCTGACGCACCCGCCATGTATATATTGAGGGATTGCGCCTGATCGATCCATTTCTGACGCCGCGCGGCTGCTTCAACGATCCACGAGGGCTCGACTTCAAATGCGGTGGCATAAAGCGCACGCAGATCACCCGGTATGCGATCGATCCTGGCAAGCGAACCGTCAAAATACTTCAGGTCAGCAATCATGACCTCGTCCCACAGATTGCGCTTCTTGAGATCCTCTGCCAGGTATTCATTCGTTACGGTGAACTCGCCCGACAGGTTCGATTTGACATAGAGATTCTGATAGGTCGGTTCGATGGATGCCGAAACGCCGACGATATTGGCAATGGTGGCCGTCGGGGCGATCGCCACACAATTGGAGTTGCGCATCCCGTAGCTGGTGACCCTTTCGCGCAGCACATCCCAATCCAGCGTCGAGCTCATGTCGACCTCGACGTGACCACCACGTTCCTCGGCCAGGAGCTTGAGCGAATCCTGCGGCAGGATTCCCTTCGACCAGAGCGATCCGTCAAACGTTGAATATCGTCCCCGCTCTTCGGCCAGCTCGGTTGATGCCCAGTAGGCGTGATAGCACACCGCCTCCATTGACCGGTCAGCAAATTCGACCGCCGCGTTGGAGGCGTAGGGAATCCGGAGCTGATGCAAGCAATCCTGAAAACCCATGATTCCCATACCCACGGGCCGATGCTTCAGGTTCGAGTTGCGTGCCTTGTTCACTGCGTAATAGTTGATGTCGACAACGTTATCGAGCATCCGCATGGCCGTCGAAATGGTGTGCTTGAGCTTTTCCTGATCCAGTTCTCCGTCCTTGAGATGGGCCACCAGATTCACGGATCCGAGATTACATACGGCAATTTCGGTATCCGAGGTGTTCAGCGTGATTTCAGTGCACAGGTTGGAACTGTGAACCACGCCGACATGCTGCTGGGGAGAGCGCAGATTGCACGGATCCTTGAACGTAATCCACGGATGCCCAGTCTCGAACAGCATGGAGAGCATCTTGCGCCAGAGCTGAACCGCGGGAATTTTCTTGAACAGCTTGATTTCACCGCGTGAGGCTTTTTCTTCGTAACCGACATAGGCCGCCTCGAACGCCTTGCCGAACCGATCATGCAGATCCGGCACCTCGGCAGGAGAAAACAGGGTCCAGTCTCCGTTCTCCACGACTCTTTTCATGAACAGGTCCGGAATCCAGTTGGCCGAATTCATGTCATGCGCGCGCCGGCGGTCATCGCCGGTGTTCTTGCGCAACTCGAGGAATTCCTCGATGTCCAGGTGCCAGGTTTCCAGATACGCGCAAACTGCGCCTTTACGCTTGCCCCCCTGGTTCACCGCCACCGCCGTATCGTTGACAACTTTCAGGAACGGAACCACGCCCTGCGACTTTCCGTTGGTACCCTTGATATGCGATCCAAGGGCGCGCACCGGCGTCCAGTCGTTGCCTAGCCCGCCCGCATACTTGGAAAGAAGCGCGTTTTCCTTGATGGCCTCATAGATGCCATCGAGGTCGTCGGCCACCGTTGTCAGATAGCAGCTCGATAGTTGCGATCGTACCGTTCCGGAATTGAACAACGTCGGCGTCGAGCTCATGAAGTCGAAATTGGACAGCACGTTGTAGAACTCGATCGCCCGCGCCTCGCGTTCGACCTCATTGAGCGCCAACCCCATGGCCACGCGCATGAAGAACGCCTGCGGTAGTTCAATGCGCTTGCCATCGACATGCAGAAAATAGCGGTCATACAGAGTTTGCAGACCGAGGTAGCCGAATTTCAGATCGCGCGTTGCATCAAGCGCCGAAGCGAGCGCCGCCAGATCGAATTGCTGCAGCCGCTCGTCGAGAATTCCCGCCTCAACACCTGCGCGGATGAATTCCGGGAAGTACTCAGCGTAACGCGTATACATTTCCGCTCTCGGAACATCCTCGCCCAGAACCTCATGACGCACGCTGCTCAACAACAGCCGCGCCGTGACATAGCTGTATCCGGGATCCTTTTCAATCAGCGAGCGCGCGGCGAGGATGACACTCTTGCGCACCTCTTCCATAGGCACGCCATCGTAGAGATCGCGCAACGTCAGTGACATGATCTGTTCGACGTCTACAGAGCTGCCCAGACCTTCACAGGAATCCTTGACCAGCGCCCGCAGTTCTTCCACGTCCAGAGGCCGTCGCTGACCGTCCTCAACGACGTTGATGGTCACCTCGGCAGGCGCATCAGCGGGTTGCGTTTCTTTCTGGCGAGCACGCTCACGGGAGCGCTCTTCGCGATACAGGACGTAGGCGCGGGCAACCTCGTGCTCTCCCGAACGCATCAAGACCAGCTCGACCTGGTCCTGGATGTCTTCAATATGTAGTGTTCCACCTCCCGGGCGGCGGCGCACGAGCGCCTGCACGACCATGCCAGTCAGATTGGAGACCAGTTCACGCACGCGCGCCGAAGCCGCGCCTTGTCCGCCGCTGACCGCCAGAAATGCCTTGGTCATGGCCACGCCGATCTTGGCCGGTTCAAATGCAACGACAGCGCCGTTGCGGCGGATGACTTTGTAGTCTTCGTAACGGCTCTGTTGATTTTCAGAGCTCGGTGCTTCCATTTTGAAATTGGTCGCGACGCCGGACGAGGAAACGTTGGCGGTTACTTGCATTCTCTACTCCCTCGGGTTGAGTGTTGCCCGCAGGCGACACTTTCTTGTTCAATCGCTGAAATACAACGTGTTTTCGCAGGCGGGTTCCTTACGTGGACCGCTTAACCACAATATATTGTGTTATTCCTGCCGGACCGCACTAATTCTAGTAGTCGTCATTTTTCTGTCAAGCTTTTTTGCATTCCAATTGAAGCGCGTTCACGCGTTTCCAAATGTAACGGGCGAAGATCGGGAAAATTGAAAGACAGCCAGGGCGCTGCCGCCTGTGCGTGTGCGCACACTCGCACCGCTACGGGCCACGCCAGTTTGTTGCAACTGGGTCAGGCGTTGCGGGTGGCGGTTTGAACGGTATTGAAATGGATGTCGACGGTATCTTCGATGTTGCGCGCGTAGCCGCCGGCCATGACGGTGGCAACCGGTAGCCCCAGGTCTGCGCAGGCCGAAAACAACATCTGGTCACGCCGAACAAGTCCGGCCTTGCCAACTGACAGACGCCCGAGGCGATCACCTTCGAACGGATCAGCCCCGGCCAGATAGATCACCAGTTCGGGCTGCGACGCCGACAAGGCATGACAAAGCCCATCCTGGAACGCAGAGAGATAACGCTCGTCACCGGTAAGATCCGGCAACGCGATATCGAGGTCGCTCTCTACTTTACGAAACGGGAAATTTTTCGCGCCATGGATCGAAAAAGTGAATATGGATGAATCATTGGCGAGGATTGCGGCGGTTCCGTCACCCTGGTGCACATCACCATCGACGATCAGCACTCGCCGCACCCGTGCTTCGGCCTGCATTGCCAAAGCCGCAATCGCTATATCGTTAAAAACACAGTAACCGGAACCGTGGTCCCGGAAGGCGTGATGCGTGCCACCGGCCAGGCTCACGGCCACACCCTGGTCTAGCGCGACCCGGCAGGCCTCGACAGTGGCGCCACTGGAGCGGCGCGAGCGCTCGACCATCTGCTGTGTCCACGGAAATCCGATCCGGCGAATTTCTGAAGGCGCCAGAGTCCCGGACAACACCCGTTGCAGGTAGGTGGCATCATGCGCTCGCAATATCTGCTCATTACTTGCAGGCCCGGGAACGCAAAGGGGTTCGCCGCCGGACAGACCCGCCGCTTCGACTCGCGCGCGCAGCATGGCGTATTTGCGCATCGGAAAACGGTGATCTTCCGGAAGCGGTAATTCGAAGTGATCGGTGTAAAAAATGCGCAAAGCGTTCGAGTCTCGTCCCGGACCGCCTGGTGGGCCGGCCCGGCCACCACTTGTTCAGACTTTGGTTCCGGTGGATCGCCCGAATGGCCCCAGGCGCGCCCACTCGAAATGCGGACCCGGGTCGGTCTTGCGCCCGGGCGGCACAGCTATATCCTGATGGCCAACACAGTCTTCGATGGGATAGGTGTCACGCAACACGTCGATGAGGCTGGCCAATCTGGCATACTGCGCCTCTTCAAATGGGATGTCGTCGCTGCCCTCGAGTTCGATGCCAATCGAAAAATCATTACAGCGATCGCGCCCGCGCCATCGTGAAGCGCCGGCGTGCCAGGCGCGCAATCGACAGGGAACAAACTGCACGAGTTCCCCATCGCGACGGATCAGAAAATGGGCCGACACAGTCAAGCTGGCGATCTCGCGAAAATACGGGTCGGCCGCCGGATCAAGGCAGTTCGTAAAGAATGCCGCAATGGCCTCACCCTGAAAACACCCGGGAGGCAGGCTGATATTGTGAATGACGATGAGTTCGATGCGGCTGCCTGGCGGGCGCTCATCGCAATTGGGCGAAACCACCTGGCGCGCAGCGCTCAACACCCCGGTGGCGTCAATCTCCCACCGGTCTCGGTCCGCATCTGCGAGCGCAGGCAATGCTCTCGTGCTCAGTTGATACCGAGCCGCTCCATACGGTAACGCATGGAACGGAAGGTAATACCCAGCAATTTCGCAGCCGCCGTCCGATTAAAACGCGTTTTCTCCAGGGCTTCCAGAATCGCGTCCTTTTCAACGCGGTCCAGGTAGTCCTGCAGCGGATACTTGCCACTGGCGACCGTCGTTGTGGGCATTTCGTCGGACACTGCCGGTGGTGTCAGTTGCAGGTCCTCAAGCGTGATCGCGTTGTCGCTGGACAGCGCAAGCGCGCGCTCCAGCACATTTTCCAGTTCGCGCACGTTGCCTGGAAAGTCATAGCGGGTAAGCGCCTCCATCGCCTCCGGGCTGACATCGGGCTTCTTGGCCCCGACCGCGGCGGCAAGTTTCTCCAGTATGGAATCGACAAACATCGGGATGTCTTCGCGGCGCTCGCGCACGGCGGGCATCCTGAGTTCGATCACGTTCAGGCGGTAATACAGATCGTGGCGGAATCGCCCGGCGTCGACCTGCTCGCCGAGTTTCTTGTGGGTTGCGCTGATAATCCTCACATCGACCGCCTCCTCCTGGGTCGATCCGACCTTGCGCACTTTCTTTTCCTGAATTGCCCTGAGCAGTTTGACCTGCATCGGCAGAGGCAGGTCCGCGACCTCGTCGAGAAACAAGGTGCCGCCATTGGCAGCCTGGAAGAATCCGACCCGGTCTGAATCCGCCCCCGTAAATGCGCCCTTCTTGTAGCCAAAGAATTCCGACTCCATCAGGTTCTCCGGTATGGCGCCGCAGTTTACGGGCACGAATGGTTTTTCACCGCGCGCGCTCTTGCGGTGAATCAACCGCGCGGCCAGTTCCTTGCCGCTGCCGGATTCACCGCTGATCTGCACCGGCGCTTCAGAACGGGCCAGCTTGTCGATCAAATCACGAACCGCCTGCATTGCCGAGGACTCACCAAGCAACCCCTGCCCGCCACCGGACTTGGGGCTTGCACCAGGCTGGGGCAGCGACAAGGCCGACTTGACCAGCGTGCGCAATTGCTCCAGCGAAACCGGCTTTGCCAGATAGTCGAAGGCGCCGGCCTTGAGCGCGGCAACCGCGTTCTCGGTATTACCATGGGCGGTAATCACGGCCACTGGCAAATCCTGATCGTTCTCCGAAATATATTTGAGTACTTCCAGACCGTCGCCGTCCGGCAAGCGCATGTCAGTCAGGCAGAGGTCGAACGAATCTTCCTTGACTTTCTTGATCGCCTCCTTGACCGAGGATGCACGCTCGACATCGAGCCCCATCTTGAGAAGTGTCAACTCAAGCAATTCAAGGATGTCTTCCTCGTCATCGACTATCAGTACCGTACGCGAGACCACCCCCGCTCCTTGTTCCCTACGCCTCACCGCTGCGCTCCTTTAAACAAAACACTGAACTGCGCACCACCGTTTGTAACGTCTACATAGTCAAGTGTTGCGCCGTTGGCCTCACATATTTCGCGTGCAATATACAGGCCCAAACCCGTTCCGCTCGACGCGGTCGTGAAGAACGGCTCGAAAAGATTCCCTTTAAGGGCATCGGCCACACCCGGGCCGTCGTCCCTTACGCTCAGCTCTATGCTACCCGTGCGCGCCTTTCGGCGAACGGCGAGGGTGATACTACCCTCCTCCCTGCGACAGTAGCGCAATGCATTTCTGCAAAGATTCCACATGATCTGATTCAGATGAGAGCGGTCGAACGTCACCTCCGGCTCGGTCTCCGCATCAATCCTGATCACTCCTTCGTCAACTTTCTCGATCTCTGCAAACTGGCCGACGAACACACGCAGGTAATCCACGACGCTGAATGTTTCCCTGAGCGCACGATCCCGGCGATTGAGCCTGAGAACATCCTGAACCATCCGGTCAAGACGCTGCGTGTTGTCATGAATAATCTGCAACAGGCGCATGTCGCCGGAAGAATGGTTGGTGTCCTCTATCAGCAGCTCGGCGGCGTGATTGATCGCGGACAGCGGATTGCGGATCTCGTGTGCGATATTTGCCGTGAGCCGGCCAAGAGAAGCCAGTTTCATCTGCTGCGCCTGGCGCTGCACACGCGACAAATCCTCCAGGAACACGACAACACCGGCGCTCTGCCCCCTGCCCACAGTGCGAAAACGCGCCGCGATCGAACGTCCGCCATCCGGTGTTTGCATCGGCTCACCGCGCACCGCCGGATTTGCTCTCCAGGCTCGCAGATGATCGGCCAGTTGCAGAGAGTATTCTGCAAGCTGCACTTCCCGCTCGCGCGGCAATGCTCCGAGCACCTGCTCCGCCCGCGTGTTGATCTGACGGATCACGCCGTCTTCATCAACGACAAGAACACCGTCCTGCATATCCTGAATGATCAGCTTGTTGATCTGCGCCATGCTGGCGAGATCGACTTCGCGTTGCGCGACAATCGCCTCGATGGCGACCGCGCGACCAGCCAGCGAGTGTCCCAGCCAGGCAGTCGCAAAGTAGCCTGCGCTGATCAGACCAGCCTGGAGAAACAGCGCCGAGTCGGCGCCAGAAAAGACCACCCCGAAAAGCTGCTCGCCGAGAATCCCGATCGAAGCGACCGCGGCGTAGAACAGGGTCAGGTGCCCCATTGCCATCAATCCCGCCGCGGCAAGCGAAGGCAACAGCAACAGACCGAGGCCGCTGGTCACCCCGCCACTGGCGTAGATCATCAACGTGACTGCGACAATGTCGAGTCCGACATAAGTGGAAAGCTGGAGATGAAACGCCGGTTGTCGCCAAAGGATCGGAGCGAATGCGGCCGCAGTCAATCCAATATAGATCAGATTGACGTAGACAAATACGCCCCGGTGAACGTGGCCAAAAGGAATGTTCTCGGCCAGCCAGACACTCGAGCCGAGCAAAACGAGGGCGACAATCAGGCGGTAGCAATTGAAGTACAGCAGCGAATGCCAGTGCTCCGCTCCGGCCTCACTTCTTGACCTGGGCATCGAGTCTGACAGCACTAACGACAAATGGCGCTCCGGCGAAATCGCGCAACCTCCGTCACGCTGGCACGGTCACTTTTTTGCAATTCGCAGATGCTCCTCGCTGCAAAAATATTCATTCTGGGACTGAAGGCTTTCGCTGCGCGGCAAATGAACCCCGCAGACCTTGCAGCGAACCATGTCTTCTTCCTTTCCGGAACCAGTTGTATGAGGCGGAACATCACGCCGCTTTGCCCCGCCCTTGATTACCATGTAGGCGATGATAAAAACGGCTACTAATAGTAGGAACTTGGCCAACTGCCTCACCATCCGCTGATTGATCGAAAAGCACTGCCAGTCAACGACAACTGCCGGTATGCGTCATATCGGGGCGACGCGTATTGTACATCCGTGAACGACCGCGCCCACCTGCATTCCATGTAGCCACGCCTACCCGATGATTGCAGTCTGACAACATCAATCTTGTCATTTTCCGTGGCCGGGTCCCCAATGTAAGCGCCGGGGACCAGATACCGCCGGCCCAGTTTGTCCTGCGCAACCCTGAAACCGATCGTCTCCACCCAACTGTTGTTCGAATACGCACGCAGAAGCGGCAATACACCGGGGTTTAACCTTGTGGCTGGTAGCAGAAACCGTACCGACGATTGCAATCCCGCCACCCCCGGGACGGCCTTGTCACCGAACCGGGATTGACCTCGTCTGTTTGCGGCCATTGCGCAACAGTGCGCTCGAGTGTCGGGATCGGGCAGTCGGGAATGGGGCAATTCGGGATCAAATCAAATGGCGCCGGTGCCGACATGAACATCACGTCATCTCGGCACATGGTCTCTTCGACATCCTGATGCCGGGCGCGATTACGATGTGTTGGCGCATGGACCCGCACCGTGGATGCGCCAAGACGATCCGGCATGACCACTGTCAGCTGCCATGAGCGGCAGCTCACGGGTTGGTCGGGGTGAGAGGATTCGAACCTCCGACACCTGCGTCCCGAACGCAGTACTCTACCAGGCTGAGCTACACCCCGACGGTGAACGTTATTTCTTTTCAGTAATTGCGGCTGACGGCAAAGGCGGCCAATTCTAGCAAACAATCCCTGTGTTTTGAATTTGCCACAGACGCCAACCTGTCCCTTGCCAGCCCAGCCTCGGCCTCGGCTTGCGAGCGTGCATAATCGAGTGCACCGCATTCGCGGATCGCCCCCGCGACCGGCTCGAAATCGGTTTGGGCCGGCTCTGCAACCGCCTTGCGGATGAGCTCC
>JASFUE010000096.1:0-10448 GCA_050050435.1 Burkholderiales bacterium
CCTGTTGGCATCCATAGCGCCGGACTGCCGGGCGACTTCGCATCCGTTCTTGAACATGATCAGCGTCGGAATACTGCGGATATTGAACTTGGCTGCCGTCTCGGGGTTTGTGTCGGTGTCGAGTTTTGCCAGTCTGACCTGGGGTTCGAGATGCCCGGCGACGCGTTCGAAATGCGGCGCCATCATTTTGCACGGGCCGCACCACTGTGCCCAGAAATCCACGACCAGGGGAATGCTGCTGCGTTCCACGTGGGTGGTGAAGCTGGCGTCAGTAAGCACGATTGGCCTTCCCGTGAACAACGCCTGTTTGCATTTTCCGCAACTGGGGTGATCGCTCAGTCGTGAAGCTGCGATACGGTTGATGGCGCCGCAATGCGGGCAGGTGACATGATGCTGGTTGTCCATTGATTTGCTTTCACTGAATTTTTTTCACAGATGGGGGGCGCCGCGCGGATTTCAAGGTCTTGCCACACACAATCCGCGGGTAGGTTGGCCCCGAAAGCTGCTGCGCAGGGGGAGCGTCGGTGAAGAATTCGCCCGAATGATGCGAACTTCGCGTAGGGGGCTGATTTAGCCAGCGGTGGTCTCGTGAAACGATCGGCGTTGCTGGCATCGCGGGCAGACGTGGCGCCCGTCATCGAGCACCTGCCATCCCGCACCCAATGCCTCCTGCAGGTCTCCCTCGAACCAGGCGCGATCGTCGGAAATGCGCCGTCCTTGCTTGTCACTGCGCTTCATGTCGCGCCTGAGCTCGACATTGCGCGTGCCGTATGGATTGCAGATGTCGCAGAACAGAAATGTTCGAAAAGTCATAAGCTGCGCCCGTTTTTTTTGAGGTTACACCGCTGACAGGACCTCGGCAAGGCAACCAGGCAGCAAGGACAACTGGCGCAAGGACGCGCGCGGCTGCTGGATTCCTCTGCCGGCAGACTCCATAGCAGCCGCATTCTCCGGTCAAGAGGTGTCGCGCCTTGAGTGCCTCTTGCGGGCGTGATAACGTCCGATCCTCCCCGCGTGAGTCCGACTGACCAAAAGACGAGAACATACGTATGAAAGCAACAGGACAGATGAGCAAGTTCGTGACTGCTGTTTTGCTGGTTGGCTTGCTTGCTGCAGCTTCAATGCAAATGCGCAGTGCAATGGCAGCCGGTGCCGTTGCAATGCAGGTCGAGCGCATCGTCAAGCTCGCTATCATGGGGTACAACTCGGCGATGCGCAGCGGCGACGAGTCGAAGTGGCTCAAGTACTTTACCGACAACGTCAACCGGCGCTCCCCCACTGGTTCGCAAAGCGGGATGGAAGCATTTACGAACTACTACAATTGGGAGTTCGCGAATTTCGATGCGTCCATGACCACAAAGAGAATGATCATCAGTGGCCCCGTCGGTGCCGTCGAATTCGAATGGAATGCGGTTCACAAGGCGTCGGGCAAGGAGGTCACGATCGACATGATTGGCGTATTCGAGTTAGCTTCGAGCGGAAAATTCGAAGCGGTGCGGTTCTATTTTGATCCGACGAAGACTGCCGATCTTTTTGCCGGTGCACCCGGCACAAACTAGACGACGGGACAAGACTGTGACCGGAGAAATGGTTATCTTGAAAAGGCTGGTACTGACATGTGCCGCGCTTGGGCTGATGCAGATAATGTCGCCGGGTCAGTTGATACAACCGGTACATGCACAGCAGGAGCCGGATCAGGCGCAATGCATTGAAGGCGATGGCTGGCTCGAATGCAGGGCTGCCGCGGGAGACCATCTGGCGATGTACCGGATAGGGCGGACCGAGTACGAGCAAGCGCGCGAAAACGGTGATTTCACCGAGGCTTTGCAATCGGGGCGCAAGCTGGCCGCAACGGGAGACAAGAACGGCAAGCGTTTACTGAAGATGGTTCACCTGCAGCTGAGCTGGGGTAAACACAAGGACAATGTGCAGGCTTACGTCTGGCTGGTCGAGGACGAGCAAGCCGGGATCGATTACCTCGACAAGCTGATCCGCAATTTGGCGGACAAGATGACGCCGGAGCAACTGGCGCAGGCAAAAGAACTGGCCGGCCAGTAGCGGCGCTTTCTGATGGTGATGTTCGAGAGCCGGTTGGTCGCGCATCCGGGCGCCACAGCGCGGCTCCGAACATCATTCCAGGAGCCGCGGTTCCGGATTCCGGCGATCAGTTGTTCTTGAGCTCTGGCAACCTGAGATCGTTCAGGATGAAATCCGCGAGGATTTCGATTTTCTCGCTTTCCAGCAAATTCTTGAATGGCGGCATACCGCGCGCCTGACGGCCGTAAGTGATGATGACGATGAGTTGTTCGCGCGTTAGCGTCGTCTTGCGCAGGTCGGCGCCATAGCCGCCTTCGCTGGGGCCGCCGCGACCATCGTACTTGTGGCAGAGCACGCAGTATTCAGAAAAGATCTTGCGTCCACTGGCACGAGGCACGTTGATCGTTGGTCTTCCACCATTGTCTTCTTGTGCTTGAGCAACCGGTGCTGTCGCCGGCACGATGGTCAAAACGCTTGATGCCAAAAGTGCGATCAAGCTCGCGGCAACGATGTTTGCTTTTCGGTTTCTGGTCATGCTGATTGCTATTCTGTTTGTGTGGTGAATGGGTTTTTGCTCTTTGCCAACCTCCGGCTGCGGAAACAGTTGTTACAGCCTGAGACGTTAACCGGGGAGCCGTCGTAAGACGGTTCCCCGGTTTTTTTTTCAAACAAGCGGGCCAGCCTGCCGGTTGACCCGTGATCGTGACGAAACGCGTTACGGCAGTTCGAACACGTACAACATGTTGCTGGGCACCTGTTCTTTCAGCTCAGGTGTGGCGCTGACGAACCACTGCGGCCAGGCGCCGCCCAGACCGACTTCGAGGGCAATGTACTGCTTGCCGCCGGACATGAATGTCATCGGTGGGGCGTTGATGGCCGAACCCGTTTCAAACGTCCACAGCTCTTCGAGCGTATTCGCGTCGAGCGCGACCACCGTGCCGGCAGCGTAACCGGCGAATACCAGGCCACCGGCCGTGGAAAGCAGGCCACCGAGTTGCGGGTGCTCGGTCCAGTGACGCTTGACCACTTTACCGGTGCCCACGTCGATGGCGACGATGCTGCCCTTGATGCGGCCGCATTCCGGGTCGTCGTATGTCGTGAATGGTGCGCCGCCGAGGAATAAATCACGCGGCTTGTGCGCACCCGGGACAGTCACTTCCGTGAAGGCCTTGTTACAGCCTTCGATTGCCGGAATGTAGTAATAGCCGGTTTGCGGGCTGTAGGTCGTCGGCGGCCAGTTCTTGCCACCCATGTGACCGGGGCGCAACGTGCCCTCAATCGTACCGCGGCCTTCAGTTGCTGTACCGCGTCCGGCGGAAGTGCCTGGCACGTAGCTCTGAACGTCAGAGTTGGGATCGTAGGCGTTTGGCTTGCAGTTCTCGTCCAGACCACCACTCCAGTTCAGTTCGGCTACGAACTGTGTGCCCCACAGGCACTTGCCATTGTTACGGTCCAGTGCGTAGGCGTAGCCGTTACGGTTGGCATGCAGCGTTGCCTTGACCATCTTGCCGTTGATCTTCGTGTCGACGAAGGTGTTTTCCGCAATCGAGTCGAAGTCGTACGGGTCGTTCGGCGTGTGCTGGAAGCCCCAGACGATCTTGCCGGTGTCGGCATCGAGCGCGAGCGTGCTGTCCGTCCACAGGTTGTCGCCCGGTCGATACGCGGCATCCCAATCGGGGCCCGGGTTGGCCGTTCCCCAGATGATGAGGTTCAGCTCGGGGTCCCAGGAACCCGTGACCCAGGTTGAGCCGCCACCGGTCTTCCATGCGCCATAGTCGTCTTTCCACGTCTCGTGGCCGGGTTCGCCCGGTCCGGGAATCGTGTGTGTGCGCCAGCGTTGCTTGCCGGTTTTCAGGTCCATTGCCTCGATCCAGCCGCGTACGCCGAATTCGGCGCCAGCCATGCCGACAACGACCATGTCCTTGACGATCAGCGGGGCGCCGGTGAAGACTTCACCCTGACCGGGATCGGCGACCTGGACTTCCCAGATTTTCTTGCCGGTTGCCTTGTCCAGTGCGAGCACGCGACCGTCGATCACTTTCGAAATGACCATGTCGCCAGCCAATACCGCGCCGCGGTTGTTGATGCCGCAGCAGGCAACTGTGGTTGCATAGTCGCGATCCGGCGCCGGATCATACTTCCAGACCTGCTTCGGCACGCCGCCGGTGGTATCGAGCTTGGTCACCACGCCCCAACCGGTGGTCAGGTAGAGGAAACCGTCTTCGGCAACCGGCGTGCCTTCGAGACCGGCGAAGGGGAACACGATGACTTCCTTGCCGCCGCCTTCGGTGCCGCCCATGGCCCAGGTGAAGGCGACTTTCAGGTTCTTGACGTTGTTCTTGTTGATCTGCCGCAACCCGGAATAACGATGTGCTTCCAGATTGCCATGATGATTCAGCCAGTTGCGCGGTTCGCGCTCACTGTTGATCAGGCGATCGGTAGTGACATCGGCGGCAATTGCACCCGCCATGATCCCGCATCCTGCCAGGATTGCTCCGAATCGCCCGAGGAAAGATATACAGCCTGATTTCATTGTGACTCCTCCCGCGGTTTTGATGTTGTATTGATGAGTGCTCTGTGAAACTTGCCAAAAAACGGAATACGTTCGCGGATTTCCAGATTGCTCACCCAGCGTCATTCTACGTTTGGATCAATGATTTGCAACCCGGGCTGATAAAAGGGTCTTCAACCGTGCGGTTGTTGCAGGTGCGTCGGACAAGGCGGATGCGACTGGCGAGCTTCCTTGCCACGACGGCGTCGCGGTCCGGTCAGTCCTTGTCTTGCGGCGGACTAATAACGGGTGCGCTGACAATCAACCCGTAGTCCTCCTCCAGGCACGGCTTCAGCATGGCGGCAACCGCATAGTCGCTGAATCGCGCAGCCAATGCTGCGTCCGCAGCAATATCGTTCTGCAGGGTGGCCAGCTCGCTGGCCCCGTAGTTCCTGATCAGGCTTTTCGACCGGGCCGATTCCCTGTCCAAGGTGGTTTGAATCATGAATACCGGAGCGGAGAAGGGACGCATCGGAAAGCGGTTGTTCTCGGCAGGGGTAACGCCCAGATGAAGCCCGGCAAAAACCAGTAGTGGATCGGGTAACTGTTCCAGTGTCGTAAGTACAAGGATATCGCTGTGTGCCTCTTCTTCCGGTTGCGCGCCGGAGCGGGTCCGGAATTCATTCAAACCCAGAACGAAATATTTTCCTTCACGGTGAACGACCGTGCCCCGAATTTCCGAATTCTGCAACCGGTCCGCCAGGGTGCCGACGCGAATCTCGTTGTAGTGCACCGTTGTGCCTTCGCGCGAAATCTCGATGTAGCTGACGTTGATCGCGTGCGGCGTAAGGTAGGAATTGCGAAAGCAAAGCAGGTTGACCGGCAGCCGCTCGAGGAAGTCTTGCGGAGGCTGGCTGATCCGCGACAGACTGTCGATTGCCGAGAGCATGCCACTGCGAGGTGCCGCCGCCGGGTCGATGACGCCCGCTTCCTCGAATAATTGCACCAGCCGAACGAGTTTCTTGTAGCTGGGTAACGGTTCCTGATTGCTCCGAACCTTGTACAGATCCTTTTCATTGATCCGCAACGGAAGTGCCCGTGGCGCCAGTGTGCGGAAAAATTCGGGGATCGAGCCGTACTTGCCAACCTGTGCGGTGATGACCTGGCGGCAGATATCCCTCAGTCGGACCCGTTCGGGATCCTGCTTTTCAGCCATACGTGGGCCTTCCTCCCTTTCTTCCCCGTTTTTCCCGAAAACCGGGAAGCACTTCGAAAAATGTGAGTGATACGTTTCCAATCATGAGGTGGTCGATGAAACGGGTTTCATGCAACGGCCATGGTACCTGTCACCCCACTAGTGACGAAAGCGCAATCGGGACAGGACTCCGGATAGCGGCATGAACCGAGAAAAGAGGAGAGGGAAAATGGATCAGACAACATCGCGATTTGGGCAGCAGCGGGAGAATCTTCTTCAGCGAATTTTTCCTGAAGGGATGCCGAGCCTGTGGTGTCCGCTGATTACACATTACACGGATGAGGGCGGTATCGATCGTGAGCGAATGCGCGCCCATCTCAAGCATATTTCGCCGTACGTTGGCGGGTTTCTTCTGCCGGGCTCAACCGGAGATGGCTGGGAGCTGAGCGAGGCGCAATCGAAGCAGCTGGTTGAATACGCCATCGCCGAAACAGCGGCACTGGGGCGCAAACTGTTGATCGGTGCACTCGGGCGCGAGACCGATACTGTGATCGATTCCATTGCCGGGTCGCTGGCATTGATCAGGCAGCTCACTGGCATTGAAGATGCTGCTGCCGGTATTGACGGAAACCCGGTGTGCGGATTCACCGTTTGTGCGCCGTCAGGGGAAGACCTGAGCCAGGAGCAGATTCGGAGCGGGCTGCGGGCCGTTCTGGACCTGGGTTTGCCGACATCGCTCTATCAGCTGCCACAGGTGACCGGTAACGAGATCAGTCCGCAAACAATCAGCGAACTCGCCGCAAACTACTCCAACTTCTTTCTTTTCAAGGACACTAGCGGAACCGACAGGGTTTCGACCAGCGGATTTCGGGATGTCGTCCTGCTGCGTGGTGCCGAAGGCGACTACGCGCAACATCTGGCTGCCAATGGCGGGCATTACGACGGATTTTTGCTGAGCACGGCAAACGGTTTCGCTCGTGAACTGGCGCAGGTGCGAAGCCTGATTGATCAGGGTTCGGCGGCTCAGGCGCAAGCGTTGTCAGAACGCCTGAGTTCGGCAGTCAACGAGATCTTCGGATTTGCCCAGACATTGCCTGACGGTAACGCATTTGCCAATGCCAACAAGGCGGTCGATCATTTCAATGCGTTCGGCCCCGACGCATCCTCGGTCATCGCGCCGATGCTCCGTTGCGGACGTCGCTTGCCGGTGCGGATGCTCGAATTCACCGGTGAAATTCTCAAACGCCATCGACTGATGCCGCAACGCGGTTATCTGCAAAGCACGGGCGCCGAGCAGTTAAAGGTTGCCTAGGTTCAGGTTCCATGCTGTCGGCGGCCTGCCCTCTGACTGGCACTGGTCAGAGTGGTTCGGCCACATCGCAGCAAGTGTTGCGTACTCGCCGTGCAAAGCGGCGAGAGGATCGCTAACGCAGTTCGTTCTGCATGGTTCGTTTCCTGGACTGCGGCCAACGGGGTGCAGACTCGGGCAACGAAGCGAGCGCGACTGCGTGCTACACTGAAATTTCGCTGCACGGCCTTTTCGTCGGTGCAGAATCACGTGTGGTTACCATTGTCTACTCGAGTTGGATTGCCGTTCGTCACCCTCCTGATCAGTGCCCGGCATGATGCGCATTGCGAAGATACTATTGGCCTCGTTGGCTGGCCTGGTTGTACTGGCAGTGATCGCGCTGGTAGTGGCGACGCTGCTTGTTGACCCGGACACCTATCGACCAACAATACAACGAGAGTTGTCCGAGGCACTTGGACGCGCGGTTTTCATCGAGCGTTTGTCGGTCGGCAAGTCCCTGTATCCGACAATTGCTGTCGATGGGGTGCGTATTGCGAATGCACCGTGGGCGTCGCAGTCAGATCTTGTATCCGTAGACTCGGCGTCAGTCCGCCTGGACTTGGTTTCGTTGGTTCGCGGTGAGGTTGAAATCGGGAGCATCGAAGTCGATGGTGTCGCGATATCACTTGAACGCGACAGTAACGGCGTGGGAAATTGGGTGCTCTCCGCTCCGTCGTCAAAAACGCATCGTAAGGAACCGGTGGAACTGCCGGATTTTGATCACATCTCGCTGCATGACGTCAAAGTGGCATGGCGCAACAGTGACGGCAGTTCGATAGACGTTCAGGTCCCGAGTGCAGAAGCCGCGTTGCGCGCCGCGCAACCGTTGGAAATATATGCGACGGTGGTCTACCGGAAAGTGCCAATCCAAGCACAGCTAAAAGCCCGGCGTTCATTGCAAAGTGCATTGAATGGCGAGCCGGTATCTGCCTCACTTCAACTGGATGCCGTGCGCACGCATCTGGATTTGAGTATTGACTTAACAAGTCTGTCCGACTTCGGTCATTTTGAAGCAACGCTGGCAGGGACAGGCGAGCGGATCGGTGCATTGTCAACGTTACTCGACCGCGACCTGCCGAATTGGGGGCCGTATGCGGTCTCTGCAAAGTTGCTTGTGAACAATGGCCGGTTAGACGTCTCGGGGCTGCGATTGACGGTCGACGGGTTGCCCGGCAATCCACCGTTCGCGATCCGCAAGGTCGACGTAAATTCCGGACTGGTCTCGCTCGGTTCCAGAACCCCGACGAGTTTGACGCTTTCCGGTCATCTCGATGAGATGGATTTCGTGCTCGACGCAACCACTGCAGACGTTTCCAGTTTTAGAAATGGTTTCGAGCATGTACCGATTTCGGCGAGTACGCGTGTAAGCGGCTTCAGGCTCGGTGCAAACGGTGAGTTGCGCTTTTCCGAAGATGCGTTCGATTTTGACTTTGCAACGTTTATCAAGGGCGATGTCGGTTCGCCTGCGAGGATCTTTGGAAACGTTGATTTGAGCAAGCCTCTCGACGTAAATCTTGCGAGCCAGGTTTCCGGAAACACACGGTGGGTAAAACTCGATGCGCTCAAGGGCGTCGTTGCCAAATGCGCGGTGGCCGGGGAAATTGCCGTGCATTACAGTCCGCGCGTGCGCGTTGATGGCGGGTTGGAGCTTGGGCGAGTTGACGTTGCGGCATTCGACGTCTTCGGAAATACTTCTCGGACTCCGTCACCGGAAAAGTCGGAAAGCGCGTCATCGAACTGGATGTCAGCTCTGGATGGCAACCTGCGCCTGCATGTCCGAGAGATTGCCGGTTTGCCGGTAGCGGCGTCGAATCTCTCGGCACGCGCAGTCCTGGGCGGAGGCCGGCTGGCGGTAAGGGAGTTTCGCGGTTCGGTGAACGATACCCAACTGCTTGTCACCGCGGGGCTGCAATACAAGGGCGACCGGCCTTACATCGATGCAGATATCAGTCTGCCGGTTTTCGACCTGGCACGTTTGCCTGCCGCTGCCAGCGACAAGAAGGAAAATCAGAGTGGACTTGATTCACCGTTGCCGATGGAGGCATTGCGAAGCCTCGACGCTGACGTGAAGGTGGCAATCGCACAGATCAAGGGATCGCCGGTCTCGATGCAACGCCTGCGAGCGTCAGCACACTTGCAACGCGGGCATCTGCTGGTGTCTGCGCTCGATGCCACCACTGCCGGCGTCACCTCGCGTAGCACCTTGGCACTCGACGCGACCAGCGATAATGCACGATTGAGCGCGACCAGCCAGTCCGGACAAATTGACCTTGCCGCGTTGTTCAAGGAGTTGGGTCTGAAGTCAGACGTGCTTGGCAGACTTGCAGATGCGACTGTCACAAGCGACACCCACGGGTCAACACTGCGTAACTGGCTGCAGAATGCCAAAGTCAAGGCGACTGTTGGCGCGTCAGTTCTGAAACTGCGCGAGCGCAATGAAGAACTGGACATAGCGCAAGCGAGTGTCATCGCCGGCCCGGAGGTCCCGGTGGAAGCCGAATTGCGGGGTAAAGTCGAGCAATATCCATTGCAATTGACTGCCAGGGGCGGGACGCTCGCTGACTTGCTGTTCAATGAGTCCGCGTGGCCCGAAATCAGCGCCGAGCTTCGTACCCAAGTCAAGGATCAGCCGGTTGCGCTCAACGTCTCTACCGCGCTCAATTCGTTGAGGGCCGGACGGGATGTGCCGGTCCGACTGGAACTGCGTTCGCCAAATGCCCTTACAACTGTTGTCGGAACGATTGCAGATTTGAAAAAACCGGCGAGTAGCCCCTTTGTAATCAAGGCGGATGTCAAGAGCCTTGCAACGTTACCTTTACTGAACGTACACACATCGTTTCCCGATATTCCCTTGAAAGCAACCGGCAGGTTGGCATTTGGCAAAGATCTGATCGCGCTGGATGGGCTGCAGTTAAAAGCCGGCGACACCGATCTTGCCGGGAATGTGCAGTTTCATCGTAACGATCGACAAAAACTCATTGTGGACTTGTCCGGCAATTTGCTCGATCTCAAGCCCTGGCTTCCAAAGCCCGAGACGGAAACCAAACAAGCAGAAACCAAACAAGCAGAAACCAAACAAGCAGAATCGGTTGATTCGAAACTTGACCGACACTTCGATTTATCCGCGATGCGCAAATTTGACGGTAGCGTGACGCTGAGCACGAAGCGATTGGTTGCCCATCGGTGGGATCTGGACGATTTTGCCGTGAAGGCGATGCTGGACAGAGGAATACTCAACTATTCTGTGTCAATCAGGGAAGGCGGGACCAGGGTCAGTGGGCGTATCAATGGCCACACCGATATTCCTTCGGTAGCTTTCCGCGCCCAGACCAAGAATCTCGACGTGGAATCTCTGAAGCCTGCGGATGTGGCACTGG
>JASFUE010000097.1:0-10362 GCA_050050435.1 Burkholderiales bacterium
GACCCTCGCCGCGTTGGCCTCCAGCCTCGCCATCGCCGCCGACAAACCCGAGCAGGAAAAATGTTATGGCGTATCAAAAGCCGGCAAGAATGACTGCGCCGCCGGCCCTGGCACCACCTGCGCCGGAACTTCCAAGGTGGATTATCAGGGCAACGCCTGGAAGTTTGTCGCCAAAGGCACCTGCACCAGCATCAAGACCCCGAAAGGCAAAGGTTCGTTGACCCCAATCAAGAGGGCTGGCTGACCCCAATCAAATCGTCAAGCCACATCAAGCGCAGACACACTTCGCTAACATGACCACCTCGACCACCTCACTTTCTGCCGGACTGGGACTCAAGCCGCAGCATTATGAAGCTGCGTTTGACAGCACTGCAGCGGGGTTGTGGTTCGAGGTGCACCCCGAGAATTACATGGTCGCCGGTGGTCCGCGCCTGAAATGGCTGGAAGCAATCCGCGCCAAACGCCCTGTGTCTCTGCATGGTGTTGGACTGTCACTGGCTGCTGATGCGGAGCCCGGCGCAACTCACCTCAATTCGCTGGCAGAACTCGCGCACCGCATTGAACCTGCACTGATTTCAGAGCACCTCGCGTGGTCCACCTGGCGCGGTACTTATCACCCGGACCTGCTGCCGTTTCCGCGCACTGCTGAAGCGCTGGCGCGTATTGCCGCCAACGTAGCGCGCACGCAGGATACGCTGCAGCGCCCCATCGCCATTGAAAACCCCTCGCACTACCTCAAGCTCGAAAGTCACGCCTGGAGCGAAATTGATTTTCTGATCGAGCTTGCCCGTCGCACCGGTTGCGGCCTGTTGCTCGACGTCAATAATGTGTACGTCAGCGCGCGCAATATGGGTTATTCGGCTGAAGACTACATCGACGCGTTCCCCGGCGAGCTGGTCACTGAAATCCACCTCGCTGGCCACACACCGGATCCGCAACTTGACAGCGCGCTACTGATCGACTCGCACGACGCGCCGGTTGCTGCCGAAGTCTGGGCGCTGTATGAGCGCTTGATCCACCGCATCGGCGCAAAACCAACATTGATCGAACGCGATGACAATCTGCCGGAGTTCGACGTGCTGTTTGCTGAACGTGAACGCGCTGCAACCATATTGCGCAAACCGTTTGCGCAGGCGGCATGACGGCTGGTTTAGTACCGGGCGCGCTGACGGATTTCCAAGATGGATTCGCCAAGGCGCTGCTCGACATCACGTCCCCGGCGCGTGCCGACATCGCGGCAATCGTGACACAGCCCGCATTCGCGGTGTACCGCAACACGGTCGTGAAAGGCTGCATTGACGCGCTGCAGGCGAATTATCCTGCCGTCACGCGACTGGTCGGCGAAGAATGGATGCGCGCCGCGGCCGCAGTATATGTGCGCGAATTCTTGCCGCAGCAGCCCATGCTGCTTCACTACGGTTCAGGATTTGCTGATTTTCTGGCGCGTTTCGAACCGGCAGGCGATCTGCCCTATTTGCCCGGTGTGGCACGGCTCGATCGTTACTGGACGGAAGCCCACGTTGCATGCGACGAACCGCTATTTGACGGCACTGCCATTTCGTTGCGCGACACCAGCGATTATTTGCGCGTTCACCTGCAACCACACGCAGCCGCGCGTTGGGAGTGGTTTGACGACGCACCGATATATACGATCTGGTCGCGCAATCGCAGCGATCATCCCGCCGACGCCGATCTCGACTGGCAGCCCGAAGGCGCACTACTGACCCGGCCGCGCGACGCCGTACGGTGGGTCGCACTCGACCGCACCGGTTGCGCATTCCTCGATGCCTGCGCTGTTGGCGCCACCATTGCTGACGCCGCACAGACAGTGCTCGATGAGCACGGAAACACCGGCCTCGTACGACTGATGACGACATTGCTCGAAGCCGGCGCATTCGCCCGACAACGTTAAAGTCTCAAAGCCTGGGAGAATCAATCATGATGACCGACGCCAAGAATCAAACACACGGGGGTCTGCTCGGCGCCTGGAACCGCTACGCCGATGTCGCGGAACACCTTATCAGTCATAACGTACTGGCGCTCACTGCGCGCATCGCCGTCGCAGGGATTTTCTTTATGTCGGCACGCACCAAGGTTGATGGCCTTCTCTCCATCAAGGACAGCACGTACTACCTGTTTTCCGAAGAATATAAAGTGCCGTTGCTGCCGCCGGAGTTCGCCGCGCACATGGCGACTTATGCCGAACACCTGTTTCCGATTCTTCTGGTTCTCGGCCTGTTTACGCGGCTCTCTGCATTGGCGCTGCTTGGCATGACTGCGGTAATTCAAATTTTTGTCTATCCGGACGCGTGGCCTACGCACCTGAACTGGGCCGCGCTAATGTTGTATCTAATCGGACGCGGCGCCGGTGCGTGGTCGATAGATCACCCTATGGGAATCAAGTAGGCCAAAAAACGCAATACTTATCAACTTGTATGCTGGTAGAGACCTCAACTTATCGCCAAGCAACGCATCGCCGAACGCGCCGTTGAGGTAAGCCATTAGCCGCCGTAGCGATAACTGAAACGGGTCGATAAATAAATAAGTCGGGGCGCGAAGTCGAATAATCACTGGTCGGCACACGTGAAATCAGCTCGCACAAGGGATACGGCCTGGCGATGATGATCGAAGTACTGGCGAGCGTATTGTCCGGCGCTGCCGCAGGACCAGACCGGCGCGTGTTCCAGTCGCAGCAGTTCATCGCCTACGACATCGACGCCTTCACCGACCTGGAGAAATTCAGGTCGGATATGGATGTCTATCTGGCCAAGCTCCGGGCCGCCACCCCGGCACCGGGGCATGACCGCGTGATGTACCCGGGCCTGAATGCCCACGAGGTCGAACAGGAACGGCGCAAGAACGGCATTCCCTACCATCCTGAAGTTCTGCAATGGTTTGCCACGACTTGCGACGAACAGGGCATTTCGAATTCGTTGCCACATCCCTAGCGCGGACTTGCGTTAGGTCAAACACGTCGTTCTCGCAGTGTCTACAATTCGTGGGCAGTGAGAACCGCCAGAGCTGAAAAATTGCTTGCTTCCCGCCTCGCCGGGCTCGCCGCGGCTTGCGTTCTGGGCGTGGTGTGCGCGGCCACAGCGGCCTCCGGGGAAAAGACCGTTACGGCCGCAAGCGTGGCGAACAGCACCACTACCGGGCATTCCTCGTGGGCGGCGGACCCGGCTACGGCGGGCCCGAACCTGCCCCCCGCTGGCCGTTCGCTGTTTGATTTTCTTTTTACTGATATCGATCGAGCTAATACCGATCAAATCGATATCAATCAAACCGGTAGCTACCGGGTGCCGTTTCCGTTCTCTTCGTTGATCGAACGGGTTGCCGCGCGCCTCGGTAACGACGAATTCATGGGCGGCATCCGGGTGGCGATCATCCCGATGGGACGCTCATTGCAACGGGTCGCAGCCGCACCAGATTTTTTCAAGTATCCGCGCACGGTCATCGCCGCTACCGGAGAGCCGCGTACAGATAGCCACGATGCCGGCATGCTGCTCAAGGACCGCCTCTATATCGCATACGTCGAGAAGACCGCCACGCTCGAAGTCATCAGCTACAACGAAGCGGCGGGCCGCTTCGAATTCCAGCTTGTGAAAGACTATCGCGCGGGCGCACAACCGAACGTATTTTATGCGGACCGGGCCATCTGTATTTCCTGCCACCAGAATCATGCGCCGATCTTCTCGCTACCGACCTGGCGCGAGACCAACGCGAACGGGAAAGTCGCGGATCTGCTGCGCGCACATGCAACGGACATGCACCTTTCGGCACAGGCCAACATCGACTTCCCCGATGATATGGAGAAGGCGACGATGCGCGCCAACGACCTGGTAACGTTACAAACGGTGTGGCAGCAAGGTTGCACGGACGAGCGCGATCCCGCCCGTTCGCAGCGCTGCCGCGCAGCCGCGTTCGCGGCGATCCTGCAATACGGCCTTTCCGGTAAGCACGATTTCGATTCGAATGCCGCGCGCTATCGTAACGATTTCGTATCGACAATCAGTCGCACCTGGTCACGCAGATGGCCGCAGGGACTGCGCGTAGCGCAATCCAGTCTGCCTGATCGCAATCCGTTCGGCGGCACAACCTCATCGTATGCAAGTGGCGGCTCGGATCAATCCGCTTTCGACTGGATAGTCGCAGCCAATGTCCCGCCGGCACTCGATCCGCTCACACCCCGGCCACCAAAAGAGATCTGGCACTTTGCCGGCGCCATGGATACGGCCCGCATGATTTCCGGCTGGTCCGGTTTCTTTGCGACCGATGATTTCC
Source organism: Burkholderiales bacterium (assembly GCA_050050435.1). Taxonomy (GTDB): domain Bacteria; phylum Pseudomonadota; class Gammaproteobacteria; order Burkholderiales; family Eutrophovitaceae; genus SG8-40. The sequence continues at coordinate 4,282 of JASFUE010000097.1, forward strand.
GCACACTGGACCGCGCTCTGGTGGCGCACTCGCAAGGTGCTTCACGTACCATGTATCGAGCGCAGTGCACTGCGAGCAAGAAATCCTCTTCGTCCCGGGTCAACCTGAATTGCAGTGCTGACCCACGCGCTGAACGGCCGATCAATCTCGTCGCCTGGATTAACAAGAATGGCAAGGGCCGCATAGAGTGGATGAATTTCGGTCCGGCCGGAACCGTGCGCGACGTTGAGCTCACTGGCAGCCCGGCGCAACTTATCGATTCAGGGTACGTGTTACAGGCGGCCCCGAAGAAAGCCGCACACACGACGAGGCTGCCCGATGGTCGCAGGCTCGAAAGCGTGGAAATCCGCTGGAGCGCCAGTTTTGATCAAACCGCGTCTGCGCAAGACGTCCAGGCACAGTTCGACGCCATTGTCATCGATGACTTCTCACCGGTAAACCGGGCCATTGACCAGCTACTGCAAAACCAGCCCGCATTATTTGACGACGTGCCGTTGATGCGCGCCAGGCTGATGCCGGCGCTACTTGCGAACCTCGATTTAGCCGATCAGTCCTCAACTGAAAACACTTCGCTTCATCAGAGCTGGTGTTGCATCGACGACACCGCAATGCCATCGCCGACGATCGAAGCGCCCGAGGTCGACCCGGCCGCGATGAACGACGAGAAACTGCAGCCCTTCTTCCGATATTGCGCAATGTGCCATTTCACTGCCGAGCAGTTTCCGCCGAATTTTCTCTCCGGCAAGGCCAGCCGCGTCAAGGAAAACCTGCGCCACTGCGCACCACGCATGCAGGTGCGGTTATCAGCCTGGATTACGCCGGACGGTGACCGCGCGAAATCACCCATGCCGCCAGCCACCGCCTTGCATTCGCTCGGTACCACGACTGATCAATGGGCGAACAGCAACGAGTTGGCGCAATTGCGCGCGTACATAGCAAGCCTCATTCGGGAAACGGGTCAGTCATCTGTTGCATCAGCCGCCGCCGAGGAAGGTTACGAAGCGCTGCCCTCTTGCCTGCCGCCTGTGCAGTAGGTTGGGCTCAACTTCCGGGTGCGCCGTACCCAATATCGAAATCCTCTGACCACTTCAATCAGCCAGGCTGTTTCCGAGGGTCGATTTTTGACCCGCCATGTTTTCTGTTCTCGCGACTTGCTGAAAATACAGCCTGTTCCCCGGTATTCCCGGGCCGCTCTGGTTGGACGTCGACGCGTCCGGTCGCGCCCCTTTAAGACTCATGGACAACGTACTAATGACTTTATATCAATAGATTAGAAAACTCTTGGCTGTGCCTTTACACCCGGTTTTCGCTCAGAAATGGCGTGTTGCTTGCTTGAAAGCAAGCGTTCGCGACAGCGTGGGTCAAGCGTGAACCGGCTTGCCGCGATGGCAAGCCAGTGAGTGGTCCACGCTCACGTCTCGGCTATTTTCATTTTTGTATTGGAAGGAATATTTATGCGTTTTTCATGGACGTTTGGCGTTCGCAATTCGCTGCTTTCCGCACTCTCGCTCGGGTTGTTTCTCGCCGCCCAGCCTGTTCTGGCAAAAGATACTGGCGCATTCGTAGGCGCTAGCGTCGGACAAACCACATACGACATCTGTGACGATCTCAATGCCCTTGGGGCCACCAGTTGCGATGACAAGGACACAGCATACAAGGTGTTTGGTGGCTACAAATTCAACCCGAATCTTTTCCTGGAAGGCGGGTACACTGATTTCGGTGAACTCACTGCCTCTGGGCCCGGCGGAAGCGCATCAGCGGAAGCTGATGCGCTCTTTTTCTCGGTTGCAGGCGCAATCCCACTTGGAGATCGCGCCTCTGTGTACGGAAAGGTGGGACTGTTCTTTTGGGACGCCTCTCTGTCAGCGACCGGATTCCCGGATTCTTCCGAGGATGGGAATGATCTTCTGTTTGGAGCGGGTGCTTCTTTCGACCTGACGAGCCAAATCGGGATTCGCGGCGAGTGGGAACGCTACGACCTGGATGGCGATAACGTTGACATGCTTTCGGTTGGCGTTCAGTTCATGTTCTGATTTACGACTCGAATCACCATTCAAAGTCGTTTGTATACGGCCACCTTCGTGTGGCCGTATACATTTTGTAGGTCCGGACGAACCACAGTCTTTAACGTGACCAAATGATGAGACCGGAAGAACTGTGATCTTACGCTGATCATGCGTGACTCTTTTTCAAGCCACAGGATCGCGCACGCAGAACCTAGTATAAGCAGTCTACGCAATTCCAACGCCGGTTAGGCCGGCCCTATTTCTTCGCACGCAGTCTAGAGGCTATCCAGGGATACCCAACCGCTCGACTTGCCCGTCTCGCACCATGAGACCGATCCCATTCGTGGGGTCTTCAACGCCACGACGAAGAACGCTTGCTCGTGTTTCTGGTTCGCCGCCTTGCAGAACGGGTCTGCGACCTGTTCCTGAAACGCATCCAGATAAGCGCTCATGCTTTGTTCGTTGACGAACTCCACTGCCAGCGTCGGGTGCCCCTGTACGCTGGTGATAATGCAGTCGATTGAGTTTTCGTTGCCGTGCCGTGCCACCTTGCAGGCGGCGATCGAGTCTGGAATGGTCATGGGCGTGGTTGCCGGTCGCGGTTTTGCATGGGAAGTACCCGGCAAAACGGTGGTCCACACCACCAGAACGGCTACAGCCGCCAGAAGTGCCGGAAATAATGTCGAGATACGCATGGTTGCCTCCTGTGAGTCATTCGCCTGGATGCACTGCATCAGACACGACATGCATCCGTGATCATCAATGACCAGCACTGTAAATATGCGACCGGGATATGGCTGTTAAAAACCGCACAGTTCAGTTGGAAGAAATAAACACTCGCGTTGCAGGGAACGCTGACAGGGGACCGACCGAATGAACGCCCGCCGATTGTTCAGGATGGCGCCGCGATGGCGAGACAGTTATTGCGAAAATCCGGTCGCAACGCCGGCTTGATGCCGGCGTTACCGAAACGAGTCAGCCAAGGTAGGGTGGCACCGGGCAGTCAAGCACGTCGGCAATTGCCCGCATCAGCTCCACCTCATCGGGCGAGTATTCCTGGTCCTGCGTAATAATGGCCAGACACGCCTTGAGCAGGCGCGGCTTCAACAGCGGTTTGAGCAATGCCAGTTGATCGACCGCCACACCAAGACTCTCGAGATTGATCTGCTCACGCGGCAACAAGGCCAGGTTGGCCAACCCGAGTTCCTGCCCGGCAGCCGCCAGCGCCGGATCGATTCGGCTACTGTCCTTTACGCAGGCATACACCAGCATGCTCGTCAGTACATCGACGTATTGCCTTACCTCATTGAACGATCCGAACTTCGCGATTTTCTTGTCCGGCCGGCCGAACTGCCGATCCAGATGGTGGAACAGGATCTTCTGCAGTGACCACTCGAACAGATCGATCCGCTTGTCCGCCTGTATCAGGAACAACAGGTTCTTCTTGAACAGTTGATATTGGGCCTCAGACAACTGGCGCAGCGATGGCAGCGCCATATCGATCAGCGGCAACCGAAACCGGATATCGAGCGCCTTTACTGGCTCAATCAGCTTGCCGACGAGCTCAACAATGCCGGTGTCGCCCAGTTGCCTGAGTCGCTGCAGCTGCTTGTCCCGGACATCGGCCTGCCGGCCATCGACGACCAGGCAATAGATGATGGCGCGCGCACCATACGGTTCGTGCGCCGCATCGCGAATATCATCAGGGATCTCATTAACGATTGAAGCGGCATATTCGAGGTGCGCACGGCTGACTTGGCCGACGCTATCGAGAATCTGGTTGGCGATGATCACACCCGCAACGCCCTTGGGCGTCATCTCTGCCGTTGATGCCGGTGTTGCCTGTGCGACAGTTTCTTCGCTCTCTTTCACTTCTTCGGTCACAGGTGAAAACACACCATCCCAGCTCGGATCGATTCGTTTGATCCGCACACCCAATGGCGGGTGCGTGGCGAATACCGATTGCATGAATGCGCTCACGCCTTTGCTGAAGTACGCGTGGCTCATGGTGGGTGCTTCCGGGGATTGCAGCTCCGATCCCGCTACATAGCCGCCGATCTTTTTCAATGCACCGGCAATGCCGGTGTTGTTTCTGGTGAACTGGACCGCCGAGGCGTCTGCCAGAAATTCACGCTGCCGGCTGACCGATGCCTTGATCAGGTTCCCAAAAAAAGTACCGGCGTACCCGACGATCAGCAGGCCCAGCCCCAGTCCCATGATCGGTGCCGCGTTCTTGTTCGAGCCACCGCGCACCGACCTCAGGATCAGGTACCCGATCAATCCGATAAGCAGGATGCCGTGCAGGATGCCTATCAACCGGAGATTCAAGCGCATGTCGCCATTCAGGATATGGCTGAATTCGTGCGCAACCACGCCCTGCAACTCTTCACGTGTCAGGTAGGTAATGGTGCCGCGAGTCAAACCGACAACCGCATCGCCCGGCGTGAATCCGGCGGCAAAAGCGTTGATGCCCTGCTCGTGATCGAGCACGTAAACCGGTGGCACCGGTGTCCCCGACGCAATCGCCATTTCCTCCACGACGTTGAGCGCCTTGCGCTCGTGCAAATCGGTCGTGTTCTGACTGATCAGCCGCCCACCAAGCGATTCGGCCACCGTCGCGCCGCCCGATGACAACGCGATGGTCTTGTAGGCGCTGCCAGCGAGGATAACCGCCAGCACGGCACCGCTGATCAGCAGGCATGCTTCCCAGTCAAACTGGGCCGCGATCACATCGAGCGTGACACCCTGTTCGCCGGGTCGAATGAACCCGAACAGCACCATCACCAGCAAATTCGTTATCACGATCAGGCTGAGTACCGCCAGTGCGAAAAACAGCACCAGGCTTTTGGTATTTCGGCGCGCGTCGTCCTGTGCCTGAAAAAAATCCATGAATCAGACGAATGCCCTTAACAACTGGTCGGTCGCATCCTGATTGGTTAAAAGGACACTTTTGGAGCCGCCTGAATCTGCGCGCTGTCTTCAAACTCGAGCAAGCTGGCATCGGCTGCATGGCCAAAGGCCGCTGCAAACAGGTTCTGCGGAAAACTTTGCTTGTAGATGTTATATGCCATCACCTGGTCATTGAACGCCTGCCGGGCAAAACTGACCTTGTTCTCGGTGGTGATCAACTCCTCACTGACCTGCATCATGTTCTGGTTCGCTTTCAGGTCGGGATAGGCCTCCATCACCACATTCAACCTGCCCAGCGCACCCGTCAATGCGCCCTCCGCACCGCCGAGCGATTTCATTGCATCGGCATTGCCCGGATCTGCGGCAGCAGCAGCCAGACTGTTTGCCGCTGCGTTGCGCGCGGCGGTCACGGCCTCCAGCGTCTCCCTCTCATGCTTGAGATAGCCTTTTGCCGTTTCGATCAGGTTCGGAATCAGGTCATAGCGACGCTTCAACTGCACTTCGATCTGTGCGAATGCGTTCTTGTACCGGTTCTTCAGCGTCACCAGCTGGTTGTAGATGCCTATGACGTAGAACACCAGCGCGGCCACAATCACGACAATCACAATCAGTGAAATACTCATGGTGGGTCCTCTTCAGGTAAATGATGCCTACACGCTCAATCACATGTGTCAGGCCTGATTTGATCATACCGGTTTGCCGGACACTTAAGAACATATTAGGCGCTCAGCGAGTTCATCCCAATGGTTCAGCCACTTGCAATTTGTCGATTAGACCCCCACTATATAGGTACGACTTGTGTAATGGCTTATCTCTACTCTCCACGCCGGGTTCCCCGGCCTCCAGTTCAAAGACGACCCACTACCGTTCAGTTGTTCGTTTGGCCGCCCGATTGGCGCGCCGTAATTCTTGTAATGGAGGCCTGACATATGGCTATCGGAACAGTTAAGTTTTTCAACGCAACCAAGGGTTTCGGATTCATCTCACCTGAAGACGGTGCGAAGGATGTATTTGTACACATCAGCGCTGTGGAGCGTGCCGGCATGGGCACACTGAGCGAAGGGCAGCGCATCAGCTACGAGGTGATCAGCGAGCGAGGCAAGCTGGCGGCAGACAATATCAGCGCAGCCTGATTTTGGCTTCCGCACCTCGCGGTGCGGAACGA
>JASFUE010000098.1:0-10179 GCA_050050435.1 Burkholderiales bacterium
ATCCGGTCTTCAGCAAACCGATCTACAACCTGGCCGGAATGGGCGTTGGCGGTCACGTTATTTCGAATGCCGAGGAAATGATGGTTCACAGCGCCGCCGGCCACATGTGGATGGAAATGATGAGCGGGGATCATGTCAGTACCGATGTGATTCTGCTGGGCGGCGAACCCCAGTGGTGGCGGCATACGGTTGGCGAAGCGGTGGGAGAGGGCACATTCGATTACTGGACTGTCGAAGCTGGCGAACGGCCTGAACTCGAACGTTACTGCAGCGACTGGTTGCGCCACAATCTGCGCGGCTACACCGGTGCAGCCAACATCGAAAGCATTGGTGGCCGCATTATCGAAGTACATCTGCGCTTCGCGGATCAGTGGCCGGATCTGTACGGCGCTGGCTGGCTCGACGCGGTGGTAGATTTGTATACCCGTCGTCGCTGGCGTTATGCCGATGATGATCGCCACACCGGTTACAGCGTCGTCTTGTTTGGCGGTCACAATGTTCACTATGCGCATCCGCCTGCCGATTTCGTCGACGCTCTGCGCAAGCGCTCCGGTATCCGCAGCGTGCAGATTACATTTCACGAAGACATCGCGCCTGAGTTGCACGCCATGCCGCCAGGCGGATTCCGCCTGGCTGTCATTAATTGTGACGATCTCGAAACAGGGCTGAAAGCACGCGAGGAACTCGCGTTGTCGTTCTGGTCAGCGCAAAGCCTGGGGCCCTGGCGTGAACAGGCAGGATGAGCAGGCGCAAGTGAGCTACCGTGTGCGCACCGGGTTCGAGCACAAGGTGCATCACATCGAAAACGTGTTTATCCCGCTTTCTGACGGCTGTCGGTTGGCTGCCCGGATATGGCTGCCTGAAAACGCCGAGCAGCGTCCGGTACCAGCGATTCTCGAATATATCCCCTATCGCAAGCGCGATTTCATGCGCGCCCGTGACGAACCGATACATCACTATCTGGCCGGCCACGGCTACGCCAATGTTCGTGTTGACCTGCGTGGTTCGGGTGATTCCGATGGTGTGCTCTCCGATGAGTATCTCCCGATAGAACAAGCTGACGCGGTCGAAGTGATTGCCTGGCTGGCAGCACAACCATGGTGCGACGGCAATGTCGGCATGTTTGGCATTTCCTGGGGCGGGTTCAACAGCCTGCAAGTGGCTGCGCTCGCTCCACCCGCGCTCAAGGCGGTGATCACGCTTTGCGCGAGCGACGACCGCTACGCCGACGATGCACACTACATGGGCGGTTGCCTGCTCAACGAAAACCAGATCTGGGGCACGGTACTGTTCGGCCTCAATGCGTTGCCGCCCGATCCGGCCATTGTCGGCCCGCGCTGGCGCGACATGTGGCTGCAGCGGCTGCGTAACGACCGGCCGTTTCCCGCTGTGTGGCTGGAGCACCAACGGCGCGACGGTTACTGGAAACAGGGTTCCGTGTGCGAAGATTTCAGCCGCATTCAGTGCCCCGTCTATGCCATTGGTGGCTGGGCAGATGGCTATTCAAATGCCGTTGGCCGTCTGCTGGCCGGTTTGCCCGGGCCTCGCAAAGGTTTGATCGGTCCCTGGGCGCATGCATTTCCACACAACGCGTTGCCGGGTCCGGCAATCGGCTATTTGCAGGAGGCGCTGCGCTGGTGGGACCACTGGCTCAAGGGCATCGATACCGGAATCATGGCGGAGCCAATGCTGCGCGCATGGATGCAGGACAGCGCGGCACCACAACCCCTGCATGCGGAGCGAAGCGGGCGCTGGATAGCCGAAGCAAGCTGGCCATCATCGCGCATTCAAATGCAAACCTGGTACCTTGATGCCCCGGCGCTATTAAGCAGGACACCGGGCAACGTTACGCAGCTGGAAGTCCAGTCGCCGCAGACCACCGGCAGTACCGGCGGTGACTGGTGCGGATTCGGCGCCGAAGGTGAAGCGCCCATGGACCAACGCGCTGACGATGGCCGTTCGTTGATTTTCGACAGCCCGGCATTTACCAGCGACACGGAGATTCTGGGTGCGCCCAAAGTTGTTCTGCGCCTGTCGGCAAGCGCTGCGCAAGCAGTGCTTGCTGTGCGATTGAACGACATTGCGCCCGACGGTACGTCAACCCTGGTCACCTACGGCGTACTCAATCTGTCGCATCGCGACAGCCATGAATATCCCCAGCCGCTCGAACCCGGAAAAACGGTCGAGGCCAGGCTTGCGCTCAACGACATTGCGCACCGCTTTCCGGCAGGGCATCAACTTCGCCTCGCCATCTCGACCAGTTACTGGCCGCTGATATGGCCGGCGCCAACAGCATTCACACTGGCTGTCGAATGTGGCATGAGCCATCTGGACATACCGCTGCGCCCGGCGCACGAGCTGGATGAACAATTGCAGGCATTCGAATCGGCCGAAGCGGCCCCGACTGCCAGTTCGCAGTCGGCGCTGCAACCGCACGCATTCACCCGCAGTTACGAGCGTGACTTGACCACCCACGACACTATCTATCGTTTGTTCAGTGCCGGCGGCGACCTGGAAAAGGGGGCGGTGATGCACATCGACGCGATCGACATGAATCTGGGTCATACGGTTGAACGCACATTTTCAATCGGCGAGAACCATCCTCTGAGCGCGCGTGCCCGGATCAGTGAACGACTGATGATGCAAAGGGGCGATTGGTCGATCCGGGTACATGCCGAGACCGAGTTAAGCGCTGATGCCAACCATTTCCGGTTGCGGGCACGTTTGCACGCTCTTGAGGGCGAAAGCAGGGAAGAGGTGTTTGTCCGTGAGTGGGACGAATCAATCCCCCGTGATTGTCTCTAGGTAACCGCTGAGATGCGTTGCTCGGCCGCTTCGATAATGAGGCGCAACACGCCACTGTGCGACAGGCCGGCGAGTCGGCCCATGTGTGCCAGTTTGCCGTCCCAGCACCAGGCCGGATTCGGATTCACTTCCATCAGTTTGAGCTGGCCGTCGCGATCGGCGCGGAAATCGAAACGCGCGTAGTCGCGCAATTGCAAACGGTCGTAAAGCGAAATACACCAGTCGCGCGCCTGCTGTCGGACTGAGTCGTCCAGCGCAGCAGCACGAAAACCGATGTCTGTCCAGTATGGTGATTCCGGATCGACTTTGGAACCGTAACTCAACAGGCGTGGCAACTTGGGGTCGAGTTTGCTGTAGTCCACTTCCAGCATTGGCAGCGCAGTAAACCCGAAAGACGGGTTACCGATCAAACCAAGGCCGTACTCGGTACCGCTCAAGAACTCCTGCAACAAGATGTCACAGCCGGGAAGCTCGCGACGCAAAGCCTGGATACGCTCGTTTGCCGACTCGGCGTCGGCAACGACCGCTGCTTCCGTGATGCCGACACTCCCGTCACCACGATTGGGCTTGATGAACGCCGGATAGCTGAATTCGGGCAACCCGTCTTCAGGCCGCAGGAAGGCTTCATCCGGCACTGGCACGCCATGCGCATTGCCCACGGCACGCACCAGTGCCTTGTCATAGCAAAGGCCGAGCGCCACCGGTCCGGAGCCGCTGTAAGGCAAATTCAGCATCTCCAGCATGGCTGGCACATGCAGTTCACGCCGTGCGTCGTTGCCAAGGCCGGTATCGCAAAAATTAAGGATGAAATCCGGGTCAGCGTCTCGCAGGGTCGCATACAGGTCGCGGTGATCGTCGACGTAAGCGAAATTGCGCTCAGTCAGTTCCGAAAGTGCCTGCTTGAGCCGCTTGACCTGGTCAAAATCATCATCGGTGTACTGGCCACCCGGCTTGGAGCGATCCGGCAACCGCGGGTCGCCGAGCAGCACAAGGATATCGGAAAAAATCACGATATCACCTTTCCTTGTTGCGCACGACAAATACAGCGATTCGGATATGGGTTTGCATATATGGATTCACCCGATAATGGCTGCGCACGATATCAGAGTTGGCTGATCGACGCGACGCGTTGATAATAGCGAGAGGTGGTCAACACCCGTACAGCCGGCGTGCAGACTTGTGCCGGAACCAGATGGAGAGCGCCGTTGTCGCGTACGTGGTTCATTATTGCCGTCCTGACCCTCTGCCCCCATGCGTTCGCCGGGAAGGCACTCCATGAACCGCTAGCCATCGATCAGCCCGCGGAGGTCGCCAATTACTCGGGAGCGGCTGAACGCGGCGACGCCGACGCCCAGTATCAACTGGCGGTCCTGTATCACGAAGGCCATGACATTCCACGCGACCTCGCACGCGCGGCCTACTGGTACACGCAGGCCGGGCAACGCGGCAATACGGAAGCCCAATACTGGTTATGCGTGATGTATCGCGAAGGCATCGGTGTCGGCCGCGATTACGCCGAGGCATTCTATTGGTGCAAACGGGCGGCGGAGCAGGGGCATCCCCAGGCCCTTTTTGCCGTTGGCCAGTATTACTTCGACGGGCTCGGTCACGGTTTTCATCGCGACTATCTGCACGCCTATATCTGGTTCAACCGCGCACAAACACAAGGTGACGAAGACGCTCCGGCAATGATCAAACGGCTCGAAGACGAAATGACGCCGTTACAGGTCAGCGAAGCGAAACGACTGGCGAGTGACTGGAAACCACGTCGATAGTCGTCGCGCGGCTCCACGCCAATGGTAGGGCAGGTCACCAGAACCCCGAATCACGATTGAGCTCAAGCCCTTGATCCGGATAAAAACAAAACTTTACATAATATACATTATGCGTTTACCGGATTAACGTTGACAGGGCCAAGCATACCTACATAGCGCCCGTAGATCGCCGCTCGTTTTCCTAACATCCGGTCGCCAGAGAACGCAGCGTGGATGTACGGGATTGCAACCGGCGTCAGACTTGATTGATCCTGAACAACCTGCGGAAATTCGCGCTGGTTGCTTCAGCGATCGTTTCCAATGGAAGTTGTTTCACCTCGGCCAGTTGTTCAGCCACCAGAGTTACATAGGCCGGCTCATTGGTTTTGCCGCGGTGTGGCACCGGCGCCAGATATGGTGAATCGGTTTCGACCAGAATCGAATCCAGCGGCACCTTGCGTGCCACCTCCCGCAAATCGCCTGCGCTTTTGAACGTCAGAATTCCCGAAAACGAAATCATGAAACCGAGGTCGAGCGCGGCTTTGGCAACCTCCCAGGTTTCCGTAAAACAATGCATAACGCCGCTCGCGGCTTCAGCATGTTCGGTACGCATTATGTCGATCGTGTCGGTGCCAGCGGATCGGGTGTGGATGATCAACGGTTTTCCGGTTTCTCTCGCCGCACGCACATGATTGCGGAAACGCTCGCGCTGCCAGGTCAGATCGCCTTCAAGCCGATAGTAATCAAGACCGGTCTCACCAATGCCAACGATTTTCGGGTGTTGCGACAACGCAACAAGCTGTTCCGTCTGCGGGTTTTCTCCCTCTGCTTCATCCGGATGCACGCCGACCGATGCATAGACATTGTCGTGTTGCTCGGCAATTTTCAGAACCTGCGGAAACGACTCCAGATTGACCGAAACGCATAGAGCGGTGCTCACACCGGCATCGTGCATTCGGCTCAACACGCCTTCAAGATCATCTCCCAGTTGCGGAAAGTTAATATGGCAATGCGAATCAATTATTTCCATGAATAACTGTTAGTTATATATATGTGTTCACAATATACATTAAGCATGAAAGGGCGATCGGACCGGTCAGACCAGTTACCGATTCGCTGCCATGCGACCCGGTGCCGAACCCGGCCATCCCGCGAACAGGGATTCGAGCGCCAGCCTCCGGTTCAGTGGATGGTCGGCCGCGCGGTTGAATTCACGGACTTCATCTCCCCAACGGCACAGCTCTGTACCTTTGAGCCTGCATGCCAGCCGCTCCAAATCGTCGCGCCGGTCCTGATGGTAACGGACGTCCCCGCCTTGCTGCACGCTGAGCAGATCGAACAACCACATGTTCAGCATGCGTGCCAGCAATGCGGGTTCGAGACTTTCGGCAACGCCGGCAATGTCAATCGGGCTCGATGAGTCATTCGTAAGGTGGTCCACCAGTGCGTCGCGCCCTGCCCAGAACGTGTCGTCGCCGGCGAGTTCACGTGCCGCCAGTGGCGCATTGCTGCTCAGCGACAGTGCCACTTGCCCCCGTCGCTGATCGTGCTCGTTTGGCCACGATATATCCGCCACACCCGGTGCAACCCGCACCGGCAACTGAAAGCAACGACTCCTGACAGTGGCAAGAATCCGGTTGCGATCGTTGCTGACCAGAATGAAATAAGTGTCGCGCCCTGGCTCTTCAAGCATTTTCAGTAATGCGTTGCCGGCACTCTGATTCAGTGCTTCGGCCGGACTGATCAGAATCACCTTGGCACCACCCCGGTGTGCCGCCGTGGTGACCAATCCGGCCAACGCCCTTACCGCTTCCACACCAATAACCGTCGATGGCTTTTTCGTTCCGCTCCTGGCAGCTTTTGAATCGGGCGCGTCATCCATATCAGCTTCCGGCTGCAGCTGACGAAAGTCGGGATGGTTTCCGACGCTGAAAAGATGGCAACCCTGGCAATTACCACAGGGAATGCCGGTGGCTACGGGTTTCTGGCACAGCAGGGTCTGAGCCAGCGCGCGCGCCAGATGGTACTTGGCAATGCCGCGCTGGCCGTAGATCAACAGCGCCGCGGGAAGCTGATCCGGCAGCTTCAAAATGCTGTCATTTAGCCAGCTATATTCTTTTAAAGACATAGAGATAAAATTATCCCCTCAACTTGTTTATTAACTTCTTCGGCGGTTGCCCGCGAATCGATGACGCGGAACCGCCCGGGATCCGTACGAGCGCGCGCCAGATACGCCTGACGGACCCGCTCGAAAAATTCGCCGCCCTCACGTTCGAAACGATCTGCCTGGCTTTGTTCACCGAGACGTTGCCTGGCCAGATCCACCGGCAAATCAAAATAGAAAGTCAGGTCGGGCTGCAGACCGCCCTGCACCCAGGTTTCGAGCGTTTCCAACTTTGCTGTTGCCACCCCCGAGCCACCACCCTGATAGGCAAAAGTGGCATCGGTGAAACGATCACACAACACCACCTCTCCCCTGCCCAATGCCGGCGCAATGACTTTGTCGATGTGTTCACGCCGCGCGGCAAACATGAGCAGGGCTTCAGTTTCTGCCAGCACTCCCGTTTCGCTGTGCAGCAGGATGTTACGTAGTTGCTCGCCAAGGGCTGTGCCGCCGGGTTCGCGTGTCACCGTGAGTGCGAACCCGTGCTCGCGCAACAACCTGGTGGCCCACTCGAGCTGGGTGCTCTTGCCGGCACCGTCCACGCCTTCAAAGGTGATGAACCTGCCCTTATCCATTCCTAGCGCTGGAAACGGTCAACAGCACGATTATGCTCTTTCAGGCTGTTGGAAAAGTAATGCGTGCCATCTCCCTTCGACACAAAGTACAAAGCACTCGTTTGCGCTGGTTGGAACGTAGCCCTGATGGCGGCTTCGCCTGGCAGGGCGATTGGCGACGGCGGCAACCCGTAACGGGTGTAGGTATTGTATGGCTGATCGGCCAGCAGATCGCGCTTGCGCAGGTTACCATCGAATGACTCGCCAAGCCCGTAAATCACGGTCGGATCAGTCTGCAGCCGCATGCCTTTGCGCAGGCGATTGACAAACACGGCAGCAACCATTTCGCGCTCGCTGGGATCACCGGTTTCCTTTTCAACAATCGACGCCAGTATCAGCCCCTGGTACTTCGTCTTTACGGGCAGGTTACTGGCCCGGTTCTCCCAGGCTTCATCAAGCACCCGATGCATCTTGTCGTAGGCATGACGCAAGATTGTCAGATCGCTGGTTCCCGCTGAAAAATGGTAGGTATCGGGAAAGAAAAGACCTTCCGGGTGTGTTTCCTCCACACCCAGATGGGCGAGAATTTCGCGGTCGGACCAGCCTTCCGTATCGTGCGTGAGTGCTGGATTTGCATCCATGGCCTCTCGCAATTGCCGGAACGTCCACCCTTCGATAAAGCGAACCTGCCCCTGGGCAAATTCGCCACGCGTGAGCATGTCGATCAGGCGCAATGGCGTGACGCTGTCTTGCGCCATGTAGCTGCCAGCCATGATGTCGCTGGATTTACCCATCAGCCGGACCAGCGCGATGAAGGCAGGTGCGTCTGTGACCAGCCCGGCTGCTTCGAGTTTTCTGGCGACCTGGCCTACACCAAGGCCGCGATCGATATTGAAATACAGTTTCTGATCGGGAACGTCGATCGGCGCGGTCGCGAAGCTGAAAAGCCATATGGCACCGCCGAAGATGACCAAAAGGCCGATTACAACAGCTAGTGTAATGGCGCGTGCAATTCCTCGTGCGTTCCGGCGCCTGTCTGAGAACATGTTGGATCGGCGTGCGCGTCCCATCTGCGTTGTCCGTCAAGGCGATGCTGGCATTCTAAGCGAGGGTTCAATCCTCTTTGGCCGCATCTGTTTGCCGAAGGCAAATCCTAGACTTTCCGGAACGCGAGGCTACCGTTGGTGCCACCGAAGCCGAATGAATTGGAAAGTGCTACCCGGATGTTCATTTCGCGTGCCGTGTTGGGGACATAATCCAGGTCACACTCCGGGTCCTGCTCGAAAAGGTTGATTGTCGGCGGAGCGACCTGGTCCTTCACTGCAAGAGCAAGAAACACACCTTCGACACCACCAGCTGCACCAAGCAAGTGGCCAGTGCTTGATTTTGTGGAACTTACCGCCAGCTTCTTCGCATGATCGCCAAAGGTGCGCTTGACTGCGATGGTCTCGGCAATGTCGCCAAGCGGAGTCGAAGTACCATGCGCATTGATGTAATCGACGTCGTCAAGGTTGATCCCGCCATTCTTCAGCGTGTTGACCATGCATCTGGATGCACCTTCGCCATCTTCGCACGGTGCAGTGATGTGATGTGCATCGGCGCTCATGCCGTATCCGGCGAGTTCGCAATAGATCTTTGCGCCACGCTTTTTCGCGTGTTCGTATTCCTCGAGCACCATTACGCCCGCACCTTCACCAAGGACAAAACCGTCCCGGCCAACATCCCACGGGCGACTCGCTGTAGCCGGATCGTCATTGCGTGTGCTCAATGCCCGGGCAGCCGAAAAACCGCCCACGCCCAGCGGGCTGATGCTCGACTCGGAGCCACCCGCGATCATCACATCGACATCACCATATTCGATCAGCCGGGCCGAATCGCCAATGCAATGCGTCGCCGTCGTGCACGCCGTCACAATAGCCAAACTTGGGCCTTTGAGACCATACATGATCGACAGGTTTCCGGAGATCATGTTGATGATGGCCCCGGGAATAAAGAATGGCGAAATCTTGCGCGGACCGCTTTCCAGCAGCAGTTGCTTGGTTTCTTCGATCATCGGCAGACCGCCGATGCCGGAGCCGATATTTACCCCGATACGCTCTGCGTTCTCCGGATGCTTGCCGATGCCTGCATCGGCGAGCGCCTCGATACCTGCCGCCAGACCGTAGTGAATGAACATATCGACACGACGGGCTTCCTTGGGTGACAGGTACTTCGATACGTCGAAGTCTTTCAATTCCCCGGCAATCCGGGAGGCAAACGGAGATGCATCAAAACGGGTAATCCCCGTGATGCCCGGTTTACCCGCCAGAATATTCGACCAGGCTTCGTCTACTGTGTTGCCGACCGGGCAAACAATACCCAGCCCCGTAACAACAACGCGTCGCCGTGACAAATGCGCTCCGTTTGTTTTGGTGACGCCTGGAAAGGGCCTCAGGCGTTCAGATGGGAATTGATGTAATCGATAGCTTGTTGAACGGAGGTAATCTTCTCCGCTTCCTCATCGGGAATTTCACACTCGAACTCTTCCTCGAGCGCCATGACGAGTTCGACGGTGTCGAGCGAGTCAGCGCCCAAATCGTCAACGAACTTCGATTCATTCTTGATATCAGACTCGTTAACGCCCAACTGCTCGGCGACGATTTTCTTGACGCGCAGGTCAATCGATTCCATCTAGTTACCCCTTCCCTTTTGACACGAAAGTTTCAATCGTTGGCGCGACAGCCCGGGGCCTTGCCGCAGTTCGGTACACCGCCAAAGACGCCGCGTATTCTAGCAAAATTGCGGGCCGTCAGGCGTCAATCCATCAGCATCCCGCCGTTGACGTGAATAGTCGAACCGGTCACGTACGCGGCCCCGTCGGATGCAAGAAAAACGACCGCCGCGGCCACCTCTTCAGGCGCCC
>JASFUE010000099.1:0-10176 GCA_050050435.1 Burkholderiales bacterium
TCCGGGTCGGTGAAGGCGTCGATGTCGTAGGCGATGAACTGCTGCGACTGGAACACGCGCCGGTCCGGTCCTGCAGCAGCGCCGGACAATACGCTCGCCAGTACTTCGATCATCATCGCCAGGCCGTATCCCTTGTGCGAGCCGATTTCACGCGTGCCGCCGAGCGGTAAATGCATGAAGCCTTCGGGAATGGGTGCTTCATCCATGATGGGCGTGCCATCGGCTTGCGCAATCCAGGCGGGCAAGGTGCCGCGCCCGAGTCGATTGGCAATGCGGATCTTGTTGCCGGCAACCCCGCTCATCGAGGCATCGAATACAAATGGCGCTTCCTTGTTGGCCGGTGCGGCGATCGCGATGGGATTGAGGCCGACCAGTTTGCCTGCGCCGAAGGTCGGGGTCATCTCCAGCCCGCCGACCGTCATGGAGACGCCGATCATGCCGTGCTCCAGAGCCATTGCGGCGGTGTATGCCGCGGCACCGTAGTGCCCGCCGTTATAGACGTTGACAACGCCTACGCCACAAACGCGTGCCTTTGCAATGGCCAACCGCATGGCTTCAGGCCCGATCACGCCACCGTGCGCGGAATCCGAATCGATGGTGGCGGTAGCCTTGCGTTCCCGAATGATTTTCCATTTCGGTGTCGGGTTGATTTTGCCCTTGTCGAAGTTATCGACATAGACCCGCAACATGTTCGACACGCCGTGCGTATCGTAGCCGTGCAAGTCTGCATAGAGCAGCACATCGGTCGACTGTTTGGCATGTTCGGACGACATACCGTAATGCCTGAACACGGCTTCGACGGTGGCGCGCATGTCTTGTTGTGGAACGCGAATTTCCACGCCGGGTGGGATCTTGAATTGTTCGAGCATGGGAGCGGTCCCCGGGAATTTCGAAAAGGGGCAGTATAAGCACTTGGACAAAAAGTGGGCGTTTGCCGCAACGCTAGAGAGCCAGGGTCCTCACCCGGCCTGGATCAGCCAAATGTCCCAAACAGATCAAAGTCAAATCGGTGAGCGTCGCAATAGCAGCATTGCAGAAGACCAAGCTCGTCATGATGAATGCATCGTGCTCGCGGGATCCGGTTATATAGTTGATGGGAGGCAGGCCAATTCGTTAATTCCTTTCATGGAACGTGGTCAATCTATCAGGGGTTTGTCGATAGCCTGTCGTCGTTTGGCAACATGCATATGGGTTGTGTAATTTTTCCGACGGTGGCACTTCGCGGCTCGCGCGCTGTCTCATTAGCATGGATCTCGTCATTCTTGCATTCATGACCGGAGTGATGCTGACGGTAGCCGGATATGCGCATTACCGCATCCCCGCATACACACGCGGCATTGGCAAGCGCGCCTTGCTGCATAGCGTGCTTATCATCGTTGGTATCGGCTGTGGCTATGTCAGCGCTGCGCGCATTGCCCCGTTTGGGGGATCGGCCGCAGTTTTCCTGTTGTTGAGCGGGTTCGGACTGGTGCATGTGCCTGCCGCCATTATCCTGTTCATCAAACAGCAACGCGGTGAGGGCAGGTCCTAGATTGCGGGCCTTCTGCCATGAGCGCTGATCTGGTTACCGTCTTTGGCGGCACCGGATTTCTCGGGCGACACGTCGTTGAACAGCTTGTTGCGGCGGGTCGCCGGGTTCGCGTTGCTTCGCGACATGCCGAGGCCGCGCGCTTTCCATTTGGCAGCGACCGTGTCGAGCTGTTCAATGCCGACATCCACGATCTCGATTCGGTTGAGGCGGCGGTTGACGGAGCGAGATCTGTGGTGAATGCAGTTTCACTATGGGTCGAGCGCGGTGATGTCACCTTTCGCTCGGTTCATGTGGAGGGGGCGCAGCGTGTGGCGCGCAGTGCTGCCGCGGCCCATGCCCGTATGCTGGTGCATGTCTCCGGCATCGGTGTGGACGCGGAATCGGCTTCGGCCTTTATTCAGGCGCGCGCCTTGGGTGAACAGGCGGTAACTGCAGCTTTTCCGCTGGCGGTATTGCTGCGGCCGAGTGTAATGTGCGGGCCAGATGACGCATTCGTGTCCTCCCTCGAGTTGGCCACGCGTTTTCCCGTAGTACCTTTGTTCGGGCATGGCGCGACACGCCTGCAGCCGGTGCACGTCGGGGATGTGGCTAAGGCTGTGGCAATGCTGAGCACCGGGCCGGATGACGGTCCCACTGCATACGAATTGGGCGGGGCTCAGGTGTTGACCTACCGCCAGGCGGTCGAGTGCGTCATGCGCCAGCTACGTCGTCGCCGCGCGCTTTTGCCGATACCATTCGCCGTCTGGAAGCTCGGCGCAGCGGCACTGTCATTGCTGCCGAATCCGCCGTTGACAGGGGATCAGATCGAATTGCTGGAAAAGGACAACGTCGTTGCCCCGGGCGCCAGCGGATTTGGCATGCTGGGTCTGAAGCCACGCCGCTTCGACGAAGCCGTCGCCGACTTGCTTGGCTGACTGGGTATCGCTAACGCGTTTGCATGGATGTTTTCGCCGTCAGAATCGTCGCTCTGGAACGGACGGTGCCACAATCGACTGTCCAGAGAACGGCTTGCCACAAAACGACAAAATGTTCTAAAAAAGCCGGTCGGAAGGAGATGATTCATGGCTGTGGCGTCAATCGGGAGGATCATCGGCTCGCTGGCGGAGCAGCAGCCGGATCAACCCGCCATTACATGTGAAAAACAAACGGTCACCTGGCTCGAACTGGAAAAGCGTACGAACCGGCTGGCCAGGGCGTATCAGCAGCTCGGTGTCAAACAGGACGATCTGGTCACGATTGCGCTGCCGAACGGAATCGAATTCTACGAATCGGCGATTGCAGTCTGGAAGCTTGGCGCGACACCGCATCCCATCTCCGCGCGCCTTCCGCAACTCGAACGTGAAACGCTGGTCGATCTCGCGGACGCGAAGCTTGTTGTTGGTGTGGCGCCCGGATCGCTTGGTGCACGAGTAACCCTCCCGCCGGGGTTTGATCCTGATCCGTCGCTGTCGGATACACCTTTACCGGATCGGACGGCCCGATACTGGAAAGCATCGTGCTCAGGCGGCAGTACAGGACGACCAAAGATCATCGTATCCAAAGAGCAAGGCGCGTTCGACATGGAGGCAGAGGAGGAGTTTGCACAGATCCTGCCGCGGCGCGTACACCTGGTGCCCGGACCGCTCTATCACAACGCGCCGTTCCTGTTCTCGATGTTTGCGCTGTTCATGGGCAACCACCTGGTGGTACTGGAGCGTTTCGACGCCGTGCATACGCTCGAATGCATCGAGCGCTACCGCGTCGATTACGTGGTGCTGGTGCCGACGATGATGCACCGTATCTGGCGTCTCGACGCAAACATGCGTGAACGCCATGACTTGTCGTCGTTACGGATCGTGTTGCACATGGCAGCGCCGTGTCCGCGCTGGCTCAAGCAGTTGTGGCTCGACTGGCTGGGTCCAGAGCGGATTCACGAGTTGTATGGCGGCACCGAGGCGCAGAGCGCGACATGGATCACCGGCACGGAGTGGCTAGCGCATACGGGATCGGTGGGGAAAGCGATGCTCGGGCAGGTGAAAGTTGTGGATGAGAACGGCGATGAACTGCCGCCAGGCGCAGTGGGCGAGATTTATCTGATGCCCGAAGCAGGGCCGGGGACGACGTATCACTATATCGGCGCCGAGCCACGCAGCATGGACGGTTGGGAATCGCTCGGTGACATGGGCTGGATGGATGCAGATGGCTATCTTTATCTGGCGGACCGCAAGAGCGACATGATCCTGAGAGGCGGCGCCAACATCTACCCGGCGGAAGTCGAGGCCGCAATCGATTCGCACCCGAAGGTGCGTTCAAGCGTGGTGATCGGTGTGCCGGACGAGGACCTGGGCCAGCGGGTTCATGCAATCGTTGATGCACCCGAAGGTGTCACTGACAATGAGTTACTGTTGCATTTGTCCGAGCGAATAGCCCGGTACAAGATTCCGGAGAGTTTCGAGCATGTATCGGAACCTTTACGTGATGACGCCGGAAAAGTTCGGAGGCCGCAACTGAGAACGCAGCGCACAGGTACGGTAGTGACAGAGCGCCACGCAACGAAGCGGGCAGACTGAGGGTTGAAAATGACGATATGCTTCATGCTGCCGAGCATTAGTCGACCCTGACGCGTTTATCAACCAGATCACCCGGGGGAGCAGTCCATGACAACATCCACGACCAACCGCCGCAAATTCCTCGCACTGATGTCCGCTGCGGGGCTTGCCGGATTTGCGCCGGGCATTGCGTACCCGCGCGAGCAGATGCCGACGCGACGCATCGCGGGAACCAGTGAATCCTTACCTATTATCGGGCTTGGCTCAACCAAGCCCGTTTCCCAGATTGCGGACAAGGGCACCGGACCAATCGCCGCCGTGTTGCGTACGCTTGTCAAAAGCGGTGGCAGTGTTGTCGATTCCTGGCCGAGTAACCCGGTGAACGATGAAGGCTTCGGGCAGGTGATCAGCCAACCGGATCTGCGCAATGCGTTGTTTGTTGCCAGCAAGATCGACCGCACCGGAAAACAGGCGGGTATTGATCAGTTCCGCGAGACGCTACGTCTGTATCAGCGCGACACCATCGACCTGATACAGGTGTTCAATCTGACCGATGTCGATACGCAGTGGGCCAACCTCAGGGATTTTAAGGCTTCTGGTCAGGCGCGCTATATCGGTGTCACGGTGTCAAAACCCGAACTCTACGAGCCCCTCGAAAAGTTTCTCATGCGTGAAAAGCCGGATTTCGCGCAGATCAACTATTCGATTACCGAGCGCGAGGCCGAGCAACGCATGTTGCCGATGCTGCAGGAAAAGGGGGTTGGCGTGATCATTAACCGGCCGTTCATGAACGGTGAGTACTTTCGCAAGCTTGGCGATCGTGCACTGCCGGATTGGGCGGCGGAGTTCGACTGCAGGACATGGGCACAGTTTTCACTGAAGTACATCCTGCCGAATCCGGCGATTACCTGCGTGCTGACCGAGACTACCAATCCGGCGCACATGTCGGAGAATGCGCAAGCCGCGTTCGGGCGTATGCCGAATGAAAAAGAACGCGCGCGGATGCGCGCGGTCATCAGTTCAGTCTGACTGTTGTTACGGGAGCGTTACTCGCCCGCCATCGGCGACGAGCGTCTGGCCGGTGGTGAAACTGGAACGTTCCGAGAGCAGGAACAACACGGTCTCTGCGATTTCCTCGGGCTGTCCGATGCGCTTCAGAAACGCTTCGTTGGCAAGTTGCTGCATGTGTTCTGCGCCCGTGGATGCGCCCATGTCCGTTTCGATCAAGCCCGGAGCCACGCAGTTGACACGGATTGCCGGTCCGAAGGCTTCGGCACAGCTTCGCGCGAAGCCGATGACGCCTGCCTTCGATGTGCTGTAGGTGATCAATCTGCCTCGTGCTCGCAGTCCGGCAACGGAGGCGATGCATACGATGCGTCCGTAGTCCCTGTCCAGCATGCCGTCCTTGACGGCCATTACCGGCAGGTAGGTGCCATCGAGGTTGATCGATAGCATGCGCCGCCAGTTCTCGAACGTCATCTTCGAATGGTGCTCCGCCTTGGCGATCCCGGCGCTCGTTACCAGCAGATCGACAGGTCCGAGTCCGTGTTCAACAGCAGCCACCATGGCATCCACGCTGTCCGGATTGGCTACATCGGCTTCGAACATCATGGCTTCTCCGCCAAGGCGTTTGATTTCCGACACGACCTCGCGCGCAGCTTTCTCGTTGCTCACGTAGTTCACTGCCACGTGCGCGCCTTCGCGGGCGAGTGCCAGGCAAATTGCCCGGCCGATTCCACGCGAGCCCCCGGTAACGAGTGCGGTTCTGCCTTCGAGTTCTTTTACTCTCATATAACTAGTGTCCTCTTCCGTAAATAACCTGAGAAAGTCCCGGCGATAATCCGTGCCATGCATCGTTGCTCGCCTCGCCGGGTGCGCGCCGAAGCGCAGAGCAGAGGTCCCATTCATGGGGATGCGACCGTGCAGGCGCTCATACGAGGGGCTTTCGGCGCAAGGCATCCCGCTTCCGACTCGCATCCACGCGCTTGCGCGCGCGGAACCTGCTCCATCTTACGCGGGCGCACCCCGTCTCGGCTCGCGCCTTGCCTGGCGCAGATTTCGCAGGACTTTCGGCTGCATCGCAGGTCAGAATCCTATTGCCCACGCTTTCCGAGAACACTGAAGAGTGGCCAGGTCTTCACGGAAGAGGACACTAGCCTTCAACCCTTTGCGATTTCGGCGATGCGGTCCGCGAAATTCACCTGGCTGTCATCCTCGGGTGCGTAGCCGATGACTTTGCGGGCGTTGGCGATACTCCAGAAGTTGTGCGTATTGCCGCTCACGCCATAGAAAATCTGGAACGGAATACCATGCTCGTCTTCGATATCCGGTGCCTCGATGCTCTTGAAGAACAACTGGACCTGGTCGCGCTGGCTCAGATAGGCGCCAAGTCCGCGATGCATGGTCTTGATGTCACCCGGGGCAACGTTATCCAGGTCGGCATTGTCTCGCGGCCCGCCGATGCGTAGCTGCACTACTTCGAGCTTGCGTCCGCCGACCTTGCCGGTGGCGAAAACGAAGCCGAGAGATTCGTAGGCGATCTTGGCCCAGCCGTAGAAGTTGTCTGACTTCGGCGCCATGTCGGGCGTGACGCAGTCCCATTGGTCGGCCCAGATCAGCCGCTCATAGTAGTCGGCTGCGTGATTGGAGCTCGCAACCACGACTCGCCTGACGTTTTCCTCGATGGCAGTCTGGTAGACGTTGTAGGCCATCGCAACGTTGGTGTGCTCGGCCTGAAACTTCGGCCCGCTGCTGTCGGCCCAGGTCGTCGCATCCAGCCCCGGCGCACTCACGAATGCACTGTGAATGATGGCGTCGGCGCCTTGGAAGTGCTCGCGGTATTGATTCCTGTCTGGCTGAGTCAGATCGCAGACACGAATGCCGGGAACCTTCTTTCCATCAGCAGTGGAATCGCGACTGTCGAGCGCAACGATCTCGTAGCGCTCCGAGAGTTCGGACCACATGCGTTGAATAATGTATCCACTGGCGCCGGTTATTACTACCCGCTTCTTTTTCACTGGTTTCCCCCGGAAGGTTCAAATTGCGGATTGCCGGAACGCGGCTATCTGCAAACAAATAGTATCAACGGGGTTTCTATTCTTCCAGCAAGGCGCTGTCAGGCTCTGGTAGGCTATCCGTTTAATCCATCGACTTTGCTTCGCGGCACGCGCTTCGAATTCGTGTCGCGGGGGAGGGCCTTAGCGGCTTGGTTGAACCACAATTAATCCAAATAGAACAGGGAGTAGAGACAAATGAGCGATAAACCTGCAGTCGGCTTCATCGGCGTTGGTCTGATGGGCAAAGGCATGGCGAAAAATGCCGTGGAGAAGGGCTATCCTGTCACCGTGGTGGCGCATCGCAAGCGCGATGCGGTGGACGATCTGATCAAGCGCGGCGCCACCGAAGCGGCCAATGCGAAAGAACTGGCGTCAAAGGTCGACGTGATCGTGCTGTGTGTGACCGGCGCACCCCAGGTGGAAGAGACGTTGCGCAACGCCAACGGTATTCTCGCCGGCGCGAAGAAGGGGTTGACGATCATCGACAGCTCGACGTCGGAGCCTGAAGTGACCGAGCGCTTGCACAAGGAACTGGCCGAGCGCGGCATCACTTTCATCGACGCTCCGCTGTCGCGCACGCCAGCGCATGCATGGAACGGTGAGTTGACGACATTTGTCGGCGGCCCGAAAGAACTGGTTGAAAAATGGCGTCCACTGTTCTCGACGTGGGCCAGCGCTATTTTGCCTACCGGCGGTCCGGTCGGCTCGGCCCATGCGCTGAAGCTGGTCAACAATTTGATCAGCATCGGTTACGCCGCGCTGTGGTCGGAATGCTATGCAATGATGGGCAAGGTCGGACTCAAGCCGCAGGTGCTACGCGAATTGATCGAGAACACCGGGATGAACTGTGGCAATTTCCAGAATTTTTCCAAATATATTTGCGACGGTGATGCGAAAGCGCACGAGTTCACGCTGTCCAATTGCCTGAAAGACATGACCTACTACAGCCACCTGGCCAGCAAGCACAACACTGCGACACTGATGTCGGGCAGTGCGTTGGAGATGCTCAAGCTTGGCATCAACATGGGGTTCGGCGAGCGCAACATCCCGGAAGCAGTGGATATCGCGTTGCGGCTCAACGGTCAGAAGGAAGGCCCCGTTACCAGCTGACGGAGCTGGCAGTGGGAAATGCCGCCAAACCGGTTTCGCCAACGGATGCTAGAGTTGGGGGCCTGACATGAATCTGTACAGATTGTGATCAGAAAAACCGATCACAACAGGAGGATTGGACGATGCGAGTAGCTCTGCGCCGGCGGATCGGTCCCGGCACGGTGATCGACTCGATCGCCGTCATTATTCTTACGCTTGCGCTGGCCGGTTGCGGCGCCAGTGACGATGCGGACAAGTCGGCGGCGACGGATCCGAAAACAGCGAAAGCCAAGGCGATTGCCAGGGGTGAGGGAGCGCACAAGCTCCTCAACCCTACCGCGAAGGAAGCGGCTTTGCTGGGTTCACTGCAGCACTCACCGCCGTGGGTGGGTGATCTTGATGGCATGATCGAGCGACGCGTGATCCGCGTACTGCTTTCGCCCAATCGCACCGCCTATTTTCTCGACGGCGCGGTGCAGCGCGGCGTCACCTACGACATGATGGTGCAGTTCGAGAAGTTCATCAACCAGCGCTTGAAACGGCGCAAGCAGAAGATCTACGTGGTGATCCTGCCGGTGTCGCGCGATTTGCTCATGCCCGCCTTGCTCAGCGGTCTCGGCGATCTGGTGGCGGCAAACCTGACCATTACCGATGAACGGCTCAAACAGGTGAGTTTCTCGAAGCCGTTCCTGAGCAACGTCAGTGAGCTGGTAGTGACCGGGCCGGAGGCACCGCAGATCTCGAGCCTGGATGATTTGTCGGACGAGGAAGTGTGGGTACGCACGACCAGCAGTTTTCATGAAAGTCTGGTGCGTTTGAACAAAAAACTGGGTGCTGAAGGCAAGAAGCCGGTCATTATTCGTGCCGCCGATGAACATCTGGAAACCGAGGACCTGCTAGAAATGGTCAATGCCGGCATCATCGCTATCACCATTGCGGACAGCCACCTTGCGCATTTCTGGGAACAGGTGTTCGAAGACATCGAAGTGCATGATGACCTGGCCGTGCGTACCGGTGGCCAGATTGCCTGGATGTTCCGCAAGAACAGTCCGGAGCTGGCGGAAATGGTCAATGCCTTTGCCGCGAAATTCAAGCAAGGCACGTTGATGGGTAACATGCTTTTCAAAAAATACCTGAAGAGCACGGAGTGGGTACATAACGCCGCGGGTAAGCGCGACCTCAAGCGTTTCGATGCAACGGTGGACTACTTCAAGAAGTACGCGGACGAATACGATTTCGACTACCTGATGATGGTTGCGCAGGGATATCAGGAGTCGCGGCTGAACCAGAACGTTCGAAGTTCTGCCGGTGCGGTTGGCATCATGCAGTTGTTGCCGTCTACGGCTGCTGATCCGGCCATCGGCATCAAGAATATCCAGAAAGCCGAGCCGAATGTGCATGCCGGCATCAAGTACATGCGCTTTATCGTGGATAACTACCTGGACGACGAAGACCTCGATCCGGCACAGAAAACACTGTTTGCTTTCGCGGCCTACAACGCCGGTCCCAGCCGTATCCGGGCCATGCGCCGCAAGGCGGAGAAGCGCGGCCTTGACCCCAACGTCTGGTTCGACAACGTCGAACTGATCGTGGCCGAGGAGATCGGCCGCGAGACGCAGCAATACGTGAGCAATATCTACAAGTACTACCTTGCCTATACGCTCATTGCCGAGCAGCGGGCGCGACGAGAGCGCGCGATGGAGATAACCGAGAAAGAAGAATGAGGAACGCCTGTCGCCACTTCCCCGTTGCCTGATTCAATTGATTAGCCCATTCTTTCAGTACATGTCACAGCGTGCACGCACGACCGACTCAACGGTTCGAAGACTGTCAGTGTGAATTGCGAAGCCGGACCGAACCGGCGCGAAGACAAACAACGGAGCGGGAACGCAGCAATGTACATTGCAGAACTTTATCGTTACCCGGTAAAGGGCCTCAGCCCGGAGCGTCTGCCGTCGGTGCATGTTGCCAC
>JASFUE010000100.1:0-10141 GCA_050050435.1 Burkholderiales bacterium
TGCCAAGGTCTATCTGCTGAAATGGCACGGCGAGGGTCAACTGCCATATACGACGCTGGTACGACATTGTCCGCATGCCGATGCGGTGGTACGAAAATGCGAAGACTGGCTGCGCGAGCACTTCAGGGAAGCCGACGCCATCAAAAAAGTCGTCGAATTCGCGAAAGTCCCGGAGCGAACGCTGAAGCGCAGATTCAAGGCGGCGACCGGTGCCACGCTGATCGATTACCTGCAAAACCTTCGAGTCGAGGAAGCGAAGCGCTTGCTCGAAGAAGGGCGGATGCCGGTGGACGAGATCAGCGTTGAATCCGGTTACGAGGATCAATCGTTCTTCCGCAGACTGTTCAAGCGTCGCACCGGTCTAAACCCGCGAGATTACAGACGGCTGTTTCAGCCGGTCGTAAACGCTTGAAAGCACCGCCTGCCTGCGTCAGATTTGCATTCTTTCATTGCAGCGCCATCCGTTCAACCGTATTTTCTCCTTATGCTATGGGCTTGTAGAGCCTGGAGTTTGTGTAGGGCTTGCTCCTGAGTCCCGCTTGTCACACAGTTCGCCAAGCGCGGGTCAAACGCAGGGGCGCGGTATAGATTCATAACCTTCAGGCACGTCTCCGCAAAGCTGGTTGCACTGGTCCCGGTCGCGAATGAACCTCACGCGCTACCATGGCGCGTTCCCCCAACAGTGAGCGCAAGGGTGGTCAAGCGGATTCTGTGCTTGGCAACGCACGCAAACTTACTCTGCACTTCGCATGATCCGACGAGCGCATTTTCGCGTTTCGCTACAATGTTGTCCCGATGCAAACCCAAACTGCCGACATCCAGCGCGCGCTCGAAATACTGGATCCATTGCGTGGCGCACCGGCTGATTGCGTCGAACGCATTCGGCGGGAGAGCCCCTTGTTGCGCGTAGTGGCGGGAACACACCTGTTCGACGAACAATCCGCATGCAACGCTTTTCCGATCGTGCTGGAGGGGGCGATCCGGGTATCGAAGCTAGGGCCAGACGGTCGCGAGATCACGCTCTATCGCGTAATGTCGGGCGAGAGTTGCGTGTTAACCAGCGGCTGCCTGCTGGGAGGCATGCCCTACACGGCCACCGGCATTGCCGAGACCGATGTTGTGCTGGTCGGTCTGTCGCAACCGCTGTTCGATGCGCTGCTGCTGCGCCATGAGCCGTTCCGGCGCCACATTTTCGGGTTGTTAGGTTTCGCCGCAGTTCCTGTGATGGAAACATAAAAGACGAAAACTTCAATGGGGTCAATCCGGATTAATGCGGGTTTCATGGACACTTCAAAATAGAAAGCGATCATGAAGGAGGTGTCCGCTGTCAGGCAAGCAAGCGATCAAGGCGATCCTTTCGCACCTGGCGGATAAAGCGTGTCCGGTGCACGCATCGCCACAAGTTCAATCAGAACACGTTCACAAACAAAGACGGCCCCGTCATCTGGCGGGGCCGTCTTTTTGGTTGTTGCCCGATTTATTCAGGCATCATACCGTACACATCAGGCCGCTTTGCGCACCCATTTCTCCAGCGCTTCGGCGTTGCCGATGTACTGGCCATTGATGAACACCTGCGGCACTGTCTGCTCGCCGGTGACGGCACCGACGACCTTGCTGCGGATCTGATGCTGCAAGGGGATCTCGACGTAGTCATAACC
This sequence comes from Burkholderiales bacterium, assembly GCA_050050435.1. GTDB lineage: Bacteria > Pseudomonadota > Gammaproteobacteria > Burkholderiales > Eutrophovitaceae > SG8-40. The sequence goes on from JASFUE010000100.1 coordinate 1,659, forward strand.
CTGTTCGGTCAGGATTGCCTTGGCTTTGGCGCAGAAACTACAGCCTTCGCGGGTGAAAATGGCCACCTGGTCCGGCTTCTTCGCCTGCGGATTGATGAAGTTGAGCATGGTATCGGCGTCCGATACTTCAAACGGGTCACCCGGCTTTTCTGGCTCGATGAACTGTTTGACGATCACGCCGTCCTTGACCAGCATTGAATAGCGCCAGGAGCGCTTGCCAAAGCCGAGATCGGACTTGTCGACCAGCATCCCGATCTGCTCGGTGAACTCGCCGTTGCCGTCCGGAATCAGCCGGACATTCTGCGATTCCTGGTCTTTGGCCCACTCGTTCATGACAAACGTGTCGTTGACCGACACACAAACGATTTCATCCACGCCGTTGGCAAAGAATGCCGGTGCAAGCTCGTTGTAACGCGGTAGGTGTGTTGAGGAACAGGTAGGCGTGAATGCGCCCGGAAGCGAAAACACGACAACAGTCTTTCCGTCAAAAATTTCTTTCGTGGTCACGTTCTTCCACTCGTTGTTTTCCCGAACGCGAAAAGTAACGTCGGGGACGTGACGGCCTTCGTGATTGGTTAATGCCATATCAATTCTCCTTTGCGGTTTTCAAAAATGCGATAAACAAGTCAGATTCCAATGAGCCCGATTCTGGCTCATGGCTATTGATTAATCCAATGAATAATTCTGGTTGAAGTGATCGATTGGTACGATCATATGGAAGTGCTTGCCGGAGGCGCTTTCCCTGACACGCCGGCAAGCGACCACGCTTTCGCAGCGTTGCGCCGGGTGCTGTTGTTGCAGGCGTCGTGACGAACCGCGTGGCCGCGAAAAATGACCGCAGCCCTTTTTCTCCACCTGGAAGGTGGACAACCGCAGGCACCCACAGTTCCGATGGCCAGTGGCGCTGGGAACTTCCAGCTGCTCAGCAGGGTTGATTCAGGGCGCGGTGCAGGCGTGCGTTACCGGGTCTTCCAGTGGTGGGAGAGCATATGCGCACCGGCTGTGCCGGTGCACTTGCGGAGCGTATAGTGCCCGCGCTATTTCACTGCTTCGGATTCTTGCTTGCCAGCGTCTTTGTGTTGCGTTGCGCACTCTTGCGCGGTTTGGCTGCGGCCTTTGTTGCCTGCGAAGTTTTCTTCGCACGTGCGCGCGTCTTTTTATCCGTCACCGGTTTATCCCTGAGCAATTCTGCCTGGACCGGATTATCCTGAACCGATTCTTTCGTTTGCGAAGGCTGCCGCATCTGAGTTTGTGCGCCGGCGGGGTGTGATCCAGGCGCAGTGTGCGGCTGCGCATCCAGTCTGAATTTGGCAAAGCTTCCAGGTGCGTCTTCCAGCACTTTCAGACCGGCATCACCGGGCGTGCGTGCGGCGACCTTGCCACCGCCGAAGCCCGCGATCCAGTCGCGCCAGTCGTTCCACCACGATCCGGGGTGCTTTTCCGCGCTCTCGAGCCAGCTGTCTGCATCGCCGTCGAGCGAGGGATTGGTCCAGAACCAGTACTTGTTGCTGGCTGGTGGATTGACGATGCCTGCAATATGCCCCGATCCTCCCAACACGAATCTGACCGGACCCTTGAACAGGCGTGCGCCGGCGTAGGTCGATTTCCACGGTGCGATGTGGTCCTCGACGGTGGAAATGAAATAGATCGGTGTATCGACTTCTGAAAGATCGATTGCCTCACCGGCCAGGGTAATGCTACAGGGTTCCCGCAATTCGTTGCGGATGTACATATGGCGCAGATAGAACGTGTGCATGCGTGCAGGCATGCGGGTGGCGTCCGAGTTCCAGTACAGCAGGTCAAATGGCATCGGCTCGCGCCCGAGCAGGTAATTGTTGACCACGAAGGACCACACCAGGTCATTGGCGCGCATCATATTGAATGTCGAGGCCATGTCCGAACCTTCGAGGAAGCCGCGTTTCTCCATCTTCTTTTCGAGGTTAGTAAGCACCTCCTCATCCACGAACACACCGAGTTCGCCGGGTTCGGCAAAGTCGATCATGGTGGTGAAGAAAGTGGTGCTCTTGATGCGACTGGACTGTCCGCGCGCCTTGAGCCAGCCGAGCAGAACGGAACTCAGGGTGCCTCCCAGACAGTAGCCGATCAGGTTGATGGCGCTCTCTCCGGTCGCTTTCTCGATGGCGTCCAGTGCTGCCAGAGGTCCCTCAATGAGGTAATCGTCAAACGTCTTGTTTGCCAGGCGTTCGTCCGGGTTGACCCAGGAAATGACGAACACCGTATGCCCCTGGTCAACCGACCATTTGATAAACGAGTTGCTCTGGCGCAAATCGAGTATGTAGTACTTGTTGATCCAGGGTGGAACGATCAGCAGCGGCGTCTTGTAAACCTCGGATGTGCTCGGCTCGTACTGTATCAGTTGCATCAGTTCGGTCTGGAACACGACCTTGCCGGGTGTCGTGGCGACGTTCTCGCCCATATTGAACGCCTTGTTGTCAACCATCTTGATTGCGAGCTTGCCTTGTCCGCGGTCGATGTCCTTGAGCAAATTATTCAGTCCGTCGAGCAGATTCCTGCCGCCGGTCTCGACCGTCGTTTTCAGGACATCGGGATTGGTTGCCAGAAAATTGCTCGGCGCCAGCGCATCGACGTACTGTTTGGTGAAGAACTTGACCTTGCGCGCCGTTTGCGGATCGAGGCCTTCTACATCGGCCACGGTGTTCTGTACATCCTGCGCGGCAACGAGGTATGCCTGCCGAATGTAATCGAATAACCAGTTATTCCACAGCTCGCTGCGAAAACGCGGGTCCGGTTTGGGCTTTTGCGCCGGTTCGCTGTTGTCGTTGCCGGCTTGTTGCGCCCACCACGACTGCCACAGCTCGAACTGGCTCTGCCACATTTTCATGCTGGCTTCCGCGAGCTTGTACGGATCGGACATCATCTGCGAGGCCAGATTAGCAAACGCCTTGCCCACGCCGATCTCGTCGGGATTCTCTTCGTGCAGCTTCTTTGCCTGTCCTGCGAGGTGCTCCTTGACGATGTGATCGCTTCGCAGCGCGATCTCGGCAAGAATGCGCGCAATCTCGGAAGAGTGGTCTTCGGTGCTTGCGTCGCTGGTCTGTGACGGTTCGTTTGCCATGATTTGTCTACGTGTGGCTGTTGGGTTCGACAATGTGTTCCCGGTCTGCATGGGCGGGTAAATATAGCGACCGGCGGGCTTGCGCCAGGCGCGGCCCGGCAGGACTGGTGTGTTCTTTTACGGTATCCGCGAATCCCGGGACCCGTTTCCGCAGGGTTATTCTAGTCCAATCCGCGAGTTTTACATCCGCAGATTATGCCTGTTGGTCTGCGCGAAGGTACTGTGGCGCGGGTTGAGCATGGTACAGCGGGCGCTGCCGAGGGCTATTTTCCGGCTGTTCTTGCCGGGCTGCCATAGCTGCGGAATTTCCTGATGATCGTTTTCATTTCCCGCGTCGAGAGAATTTTCGGATTGCCGATCTGCAGCGCGCGCCAGTACTGCTCGCAAAGCGCTTCGACTTCCACGGCAAGTGCCAGCGCCTTTTGCAGGTCAGTTCCAGTGGAGATCATTCCATGATTGGCGAGCAGGCAGGCCTTGCGGTCCTTCAGCGCCTGCAGCGCGTTGTCCGACAGTTTCTGTGTTCCGAAGGTGGCGTAGGCAGCGCAGCGGATATCCTGCCCGCCAGCAACCGCCACCATGTAGTGAAACGCCGGAATGTTCTTGCGCAAACAGGCCAGCGTCGTTGCAAAACTCGAGTGCGTATGGACGATGGCCTTTACGTCCTGACGTTTCCGGTAGATATCGTGATGAAACCGCCATTCAGAAGAAGGCGCCCACTTGCCGGCGGATTTGCCGCCAGCGTTGACGAAAACGAGATCCGCCGGTTTTGTCTCCTCGTAATGGCGTCCGGAGGGTGTGACCAGGAAGCCTTCCTTCCAGCGCGCGCTGACATTGCCGGATGTGCCGCGGTTGATCCCCAGCGAGTTCATCTTCAACGCGGTCTCGATAATCTGTTTACGAAGCTGTTGCCCTGTCATGTCGCCATCCGCTTACGCCTATTTCGGTTGAAGTAATGCGAGGCCTTCGCGTGTTGCCGGCAATATTCCGGCTTCCGTGATGATGCCGCTGACCAGTTCGGCCGGGGTGACGTCAAATCCTGGATTTGCCACCGGCATGCCCGCCGGGCCAACCGCGACGCGAGCCATCTTGCCCTGATCATCAAGGCCGTGAACGAAGCGGACTTCGTCCGCGCTGCGCTCTTCGATGGGGATGTCGCCGAATGCATCCTTGATGGTCCAGTCGATGGTCGGGCTCGGCACGGCGGCATAAAAAGGCACTGCACTCTGTCTGGCAGCGAGTGCTTTGAGATAGGTGCCGATCTTGTTGCAGACGTGACCCTCGCGTGTCACACGGTCAGCGCCGACGATGACGAGGTCGACTTTGCCTTTTTGCATCAGGTGGCCGCCGGCATTATCGGCGATCACGGTATGGGCAACGCCATGCGCGGACAACTCCCAGGCGGTGAGAAACCCCTGGCTTCTCGGGCGTGTTTCATCCACCCATACGTGAACCGGAATGCCTTCGTCGTGCGCCAGATAGATCGGCGCGAGCGCGGTGCCGTAATCGACCGTGGCGAGCCAGCCGGCGTTGCAGTGGGTAAGCACATTGACAGGGCCGGTTTTCTTCGCTGCCTCCCGAATCAGTTCAAGGCCGTGGACACCAATCGCCCGGTTCAGTTCGATATCGTTGTCGGCAATGGCTTGTGCCAGATGCCAGGCCACTTCCGCTCGCTCGGGCACCGGTAACGGCTGCAGATAGCCTGCCATGCGGTCCAGCGCCCAGCGCAGATTAACTGCGGTCGGGCGCGTGTTCTTCAGCGTGTCGACAGCGCTCGCCAGCACCTCGTCGCTGCCATCCTTCTGCAACGCCAATGCCAGGCCGTAGGCGGCGACGGCGCCGATGAGCGGTGCGCCGCGTACCTGCATCGAACTGATCGCGTGCGCCGTCTCGTCACAGGAGCGCAGCAGCAGGGTTCGGAACTCGTATGGCAGGCGGGTCTGGTCGATGATGTCAACCGCGTCACCGTCGCGCCATACGCTGCGGTAGCTGACGTTGCCGACTTTCATCGGACTGCAATCGGGTGCTGGCCTGGCAGCGCGAAACGGTAGACGCCGTCTGCACCGTCTTCGAGCCGTTCCAGTTCATTGCGATACCACAGGTTGTTCAGGTGGGCGATGGATTCACCCATTGCAAAAAACAGCTGATGGGTATCGAGTTTGCGCCGGAAAAGAGTCGGCAGCAGTTGCGCGGCGGTACTCGGCTCGGCGCATGCATTGCGGACGTCGGCAAGGCGTTCCTCATGATGCTGGTGCAGCATATTCACGCGCAGGTGCGCGCCGGTGAAAGGCAGTCCGTGTGATGGTAATACCAGGGTGTCTTCGGGCAGTTCCCTGAACCGGTCGATGGAACGCAGGAACAGTTTCAGCGGATCGCCGAGCGGCTCGAATGGCCAGACGCTGACATTGGTGCTGATCTTTGGCAGCAACATGTCGCCCGAAATGAGCACGCCGAGCGAAGCGCAGTACAGCGCCGAGTGCTCGGGCGCATGGCCATAGCCGGTAATCACGTGCCAGACATGTTCGCCAATGTTGATCTCGTCGCCGTTGAGAAGGCGAACATAGCGATCGGGCGGCTCCGAAATAATCTTGCGATAACCGTTACCGCGCGCAGCGATGGCAGCAACCCACTCCGGTTCGAGGCCGTGGTCCCTGAACAGATGCGCGACGGCTTGCGCATTATTGCCGGCGGTATCGCTGTAATTGGTGTGAGCGGAGAGATATTCCGATTCGCTGCACCACATCGGGATGTCGAGGCGCCGCGTCAGCCAGCCGGCATTGCCCATGTGATCCGGATGGTAGTGGGTCACGATAATGCGCCTGAGCCCGCTGGCGAGCTCGCTACCGGAAAGCACACGCAGCCAGTTCCCGCGGGTTTCTTCGTTGGACAGCCCGGTATCGATGGCGGTCCAGCTATTGCCATCGCGCAACAGCCAAAGATTGATGTGATCGAGCGCGAATGGCAGGCGCATGCGCAGCCAGTACACGCCGTCCGCCACTTCGGTTATTGTTCCCGGCGCCGGCGGTTCGGCAAACGGAAATTCGAGCCTCGCGAAGGCGCCGGCCGGATGCCGGGAAGCAGGTTTTTGCATGTGTCGGTTCAATCGGGTTAGTCAACGCGCAGCCAGCGCGGCATAATCCCGATTCTACTTGACGTTTACGTAAACTGCGCCGGGATGGCTGAAATCACTTTTACAATTACCGATTTGGCACGGGAGTTTGGTCTGACCACCCGCGCCATCCGTTTTTATGAGGATCAGGGACTGCTGCACCCGCAGCGGGCGGGTAGAAACCGTGTCTACGCCAACCGCGATCGGGTGCGCCTGAAACTGACGCTTCGAGGCAAGCGGCTTGGCTTGTCGCTGTCCGAAATCCGCGAACTGATCGACATGTACGATGCCGCCAAGGGCGATCGCGGCCAACTCGAGCGGTTTCTGGAAGTGCTGGAAAAGCGCCGTGGTGCCCTGGAGCAGCAGCGCGAGGACATCGAGGCCGTGCTTGGCGAAATCTCGAGCTTTGAAAAGCGCTGCCGTGAGTTGCTCAAAAGGAAGGGTGTAAATCCGCCAAAGAAGCGGATTGGGAAAAAAGGTTCAGAAGTAACGGTCTGATATTAATAATAAATTTGGGGTGGCAAGGGAGCAAAGTTGACGTTTACGTAAACGTCAACTAAAGTCCCTCGGCCAAGCCTGTGGCGCGGCTGCAACGGCAACCGCGAATCCAACAGAAAGCAGGGGCAAAGACATGAAACCAGGTGATTCTTTCCTCAAGGAGTTCCCCTCCCTGAACTTCGGGCTGGGAGAGGAAATTGACATGCTGCGTGACGCGGTCAAGGCGTTTGCCGCCGAGCAGATTGCGCCGCGTGCCGAAGAAATTGACCGCTCGAACGAATTTCCCATGGATTTATGGCGCAAGTTCGGAGAGCTCGGACTCCTTGGAATTACTGTGGAAGAGGAATACGGCGGCACCTGCATGGGCTACCTCGCCCATATCGTCGCAGTAGAGGAAATCTCGCGGGCGTCTGCCTCGGTGGGGTTGTCCTATGGTGCGCACTCCAATCTGTGCGTGAACCAGATTCGCCGCAACGGAACGCAAGAGCAGAAAAAGAAGTATCTGCCCGGACTGATTTCCGGGCAGTCAGTCGGTGCGCTGGCGATGAGCGAGCCCAACGCCGGGTCCGATGTGGTCAGCATGAAGCTGCGCGCTGAAAAGAGGGACGACCGTTACATCCTCAACGGCAACAAGATGTGGATTACCAACGGCCCGGACGCGGACTTGCTGGTCGTCTATGCCAAGACCGACGTAAATGCCGGTCCCAAGGGAATTACCGCTTTTATCGTGGAAAAGGGATTCAAGGGATTTTCGACCGCGCAAAAGCTCGACAAGCTCGGCATGCGCGGCTCCAACACCTGTGAGCTGGTATTCCAGGACTGTGAGATCCCGCAGCAGAACATCCTCGGCGGCGTCAACGAAGGTGTCAGGGTGCTGATGAGCGGGCTCGATTACGAACGTGCGGTGCTGGCTGGCGGGCCGGTCGGTGTGATGCAGGCGTGCATGGACGTGGTCATTCCCTATGTGCACGACAGGGTGCAGTTCGGCCAGTCCATCGGTGAGTTCCAGCTCATGCAGGGCAAACTGGCCGACATGTACACCACGATGAACGCCTGCAAGGCCTATGTCTACGCAGTGGGCCGCGCCTGCGACCGCGGCGAGACCACGCGAAAGGATGCCGCTGGCGCCATTCTGTACGCCGCTGAAAAATCGACCTGGATGGCAGGCGAAGCGATCCAGACGCTCGGCGGCATGGGCTATATCAACGAAACGCCCACGGGGCGATTGTGGCGCGATTCCAAGCTCTATGAAATTGGTGCTGGAACGTCTGAAATCCGGCGCTGGTTGATCGGCAGGGAATTGTTTTCCGAAACGAAATGACGCGATCCGGTCAGGCGATATTCCGATGACAGTCGCGGAAACCAGAACCCGGGACGAGCTTGCCTTCCTGATTGCTCAGGGCATGCTCGACGGTTTCAATCGTCACTACCGGCTGTTTCGCGAGATCAGCCGCCATGCCAAGACGCTGTTCGAGGCCGGCGAGTGGCGCGAACTGCAACGCATCCTGCGCGACCGGATTGCCTTCTACGACAAGCGGGTAATCGAGTGCGAGGAATACCTGCGCCGGCGTTACGATACCGATTCGCTCGATGACGCGATCTGGCAACAGGTCAAGCTGAACTACATCGGATTGCTTGCCAGTCACAAGCAACCGGAACTGGCCGAGACGTTTTTCAACTCGGTGAGTTGCCGCATGCTTCATCGCAGCTACTACCACAACGACTTCATTTTCGTACGACCGACGCTGTCGACCGAGCACATCGATTCGGACCCGCCCGTCT
>JASFUE010000101.1:0-10063 GCA_050050435.1 Burkholderiales bacterium
CCACGTCCTGAAAGTGCAAGCCGGTGGTTGGTTCATCCAGGATGTAGAGCGTGTTGCCGGTATCGCGCTTGGATAATTCCAGTGCGAGTTTCACCCGCTGCGCCTCTCCGCCCGAGAGCGTCGGGGCGCTCTGGCCAAGGCGCACATAGCCAAGGCCGACGTCGAGCAGGGTATCGAGTCGGCGCACGATGGCCGGCACTGAAGAGAAGAACTCGCGCGCCTGCTCGACCGTCATTTCCAGAACTTCATGGATGTCCTTGCCCTTGTAGCGAATTTCCAGCGTCTCGCGGTTGTAGCGTTTGCCGTGGCAGACATCACAGGGCACATAAATATCGGGCAGGAAATGCATCTCGACCTTGGTTACGCCGTCACCCTGACAGGCTTCACAACGCCCGCCCTTGATGTTGAATGAGAAGCGCCCGGCGCCGTAGCCGCGTTCGCGGGCTGCCGGCACACCGGCAAACAAGTCGCGCACCGGCGTGAAAATGCCGGTGTAGGTAGCCGGGTTCGACCGCGGAGTGCGCCCGATCGGACTTTGATCGACGTTGACGACCTTGTCGATCTGCTCGAGGCCTTCGAGGTCCTCGAATGGTGCTGGCAGCTTCGAGGAGTCATAGACGTGGCGCGCAACGGCGCGATACAGCGTGTCATTGATCAGCGTTGATTTGCCGGAGCCGGATACCCCCGTCACGCAGGTGAACAGTCCCAGTGGTAATTGCAGCGTGACCGACTTGAGGTTGTGTCCGCTCGCTCCTTTCAGAATCAGCGAGCGTTTCGAATCGGCCCGGTGACGCAGCGACGGCACGTTGATGCGCCGCTGCCCGCTAAGGTACTGACCGGTGAGTGAATGCTCGGAACCGGTGATTTGTTCGGGAGTGCCGTACGCAACCACATCGCCTCCATGATCGCCCGCGCCTGGCCCCATGTCGATGACATGGTCTGCAGCGAGGATGGCGTCCAGATCGTGTTCAACGACGATTACTGAATTGCCCAGGTCACGCAGGTGTTTGAGCGTGGCCAGCAAGCGGCTGTTGTCACGCTGATGCAAGCCTATCGAGGGCTCGTCGAGCACGTACATGACACCGGTGAGTCCGGAGCCAATTTGCGATGCAAGGCGGATGCGCTGTGTCTCGCCTCCCGATAGTGTATCGGCCGAGCGGTTCAGGCTCAGGTAGCCAAGTCCGACATCATTGAGAAACCGGATGCGCCCGGATATTTCCCGGTTAATCCTGGCAGCGATTTCCTGGCGTGAGCCGGTGAGTTGCAGCTCGTTGAAAAAGCCGTGCGACTGGCGCAGGGTCATATCACTCAGTTCGTGGATGGTCTTTCCGTCGACGTACACGTGGCGCGCTTCGCGGCGCAGGCGTGCGCCTTTGCACTCGGGGCAGGTTTGCTCGGCGATGAATTTGCCCAGTTCCTCACGCACCACGTTGGAGTCCGTTTCGCGGTAACGGCGCTCCAGGTTGGGGACGATGCCTTCGAATGTGTGTTCCCGTTGATAGCGGTTGCCTCGCTCTCCGACGTAGGCAAACTTGAGCTTTTCCTTCCCCGATCCAAACAGAACCACATCGCGAATCTTTTCTGGCAACTGGTCGAACGGCGTATCGATGTCGAAATCGAAATGTGCAGCCAGGCTTGCCAGCATCTGGAAATAGAACTGGTTGCGCCGGTCCCATCCCTTGATCGCACCGGCGGCGAGCGACAGACCGGGGAAGGCGACAATGCGCTGCGGATCGAACACAGTCACTTCCCCGAGTCCGTCACAACGTGGACAGGCGCCAACCGGATTGTTGAATGAAAACAATCGCGGTTCGAGTTCCGGCAGCGAGTAACTGCAAACCGGGCAGGCGAAGCGGGCGGAAAAAAGATGCTCCTTGCCGCTGTCCATTTCGACCGCGAGAACCCTGTTTTCGGAATGGCGCAGCGCCATTTCAAACGACTCGGCCAGCCGTTGCTTCATGTCGGCGCGGATCTTCACCCGGTCGACCACGATCTCAATAGTGTGCTTTTGCCGTGCTCCCAGTTTCGGCGCCCGGTCGAGTTCGTGAATCTGTCCGTCCACGCGCACACGCACGAAACCCTGCGCCTGAAGTTCGTCGAACAACTCGACGTTCTCGCCCGTGCGCCCGACAACCACGGGCGCGAGAATCATCAGAGGTGTGCCTTCGGGCAACTCCAGCACGTGATCGACCATTTGGGAGATTGTTTGTGCTGACAGAACCAGTTTGTGATCCGGGCATTGCGGCTCGCCGACGCGCGCGTACAACAACCGCAAATAGTCGTGGATTTCAGTAACCGTGCCCACGGTCGAGCGTGGATTATGTCCGCCGGCTTTCTGTTCGATTGCAATCGCCGGCGACAATCCCTCGATGTGATCGACGTCAGGCTTTTCCATGATTTCGAGGAACTGCCGCGCATACGAAGAGAGCGATTCGACATAGCGGCGCTGTCCTTCGGCATACAGTGTGTCGAAGGCGAATGACGATTTGCCCGAGCCGGAAAGGCCTGTTATCACGACCAGCTTGTTACGCGGCAGATCGACGTCGATGTTCTTCAGGTTGTGGGTGCGGGCACCACGAATACGAATCAGGTCCATTGGCACTCTGGCAAATTGGTTGGCGCACGGGGCGGTCGTCGCATCACCTGCTCCCCGGTTCCCGCCAACCGGATCTGCGCTCGAGGGTTTCCGGATGGCCGATGCCGCGTGTCTATCCGGGCTTGTGGATCGGTGTGCATGCCAGCAATTCGGGTGGGTGCGATGGCGAACCTGTTACTATACTGGACTTCGAAAATCATTCCCAAGCTGTTATCCAGGCGCGTTTGTCCATGCAGTCCCCGGATCGGATGTCGGCCCAGGAGCTGCGAGCCAGCCTGGGGCTGGCAGGTGTATTTGGCCTGCGCATGCTGGGAATGTTCATCATTCTTCCGGTATTTGCACCCTATGCCAGCAAGCTGTCCGGCGGCGAGAGCCAGACACTCGTTGGTATTGCACTGGGTGTCTACGGGCTGACCCAGGCCTGTTTTCAGGTGCCGCTGGGGCGACTGTCCGACTTCTGGGGCCGCAAACGAACCATCTATATCGGATTACTGGTGTTCGCGCTCGGCAGCCTGGTCGCGGCGCTGGCCACCGACATCTATACAGTTGCAATTGGCCGCGCAATACAGGGTGCCGGCGCCATTTCTTCGGCGTTGATCGCGCTCAACGCCGATCTCACGCACGAGAACAACCGCACCAAATCGATGGCAATCATCGGTATGAGTATCGGGGCGACTTTCATCATTTCAATGGTCGCCGGACCGGTGCTCTCGCAATGGTTCGGTGTGCCGGGCATTTTTGCCATGACAGGAATTCTTGCGCTGGCGGCGATTGCTGTGGTGCGCGTTGTGGTTCCGGACCCGATTGATGAGATCACGGACAAGGCGCAGCGCTCGACAGTGCCGGTGATGGAAGTGTTACGCAATCCGGACCTCGTACGGCTGAATATCGGTATCTTTTCGCTGCACGCGATGTTGATGGCGATGTTTATCGCCGTGCCTTTCGAACTCGATGCCCATGTTCCCCATGCCAGTCACTGGAAAGTCTATCTCGGCGTGATGCTGGCGAGCCTGCTGATCATGGTGCCGGTGATGTTGCTTTCCGAGCGTCATCATGCCCGCAAGGCGGCATTTGTCGGCGCTGTCGCGGTGATCGCCATGGCGGAGCTGGTTCTGGCCACCGGTACAGGCCGGTTTGCCGCGAGCATCGTCGGGCTGGTGTTGTTTTTTGCTGCCTTCAATCTGCTCGAAGCCGCGCTGCCGTCGCTGGTTTCGCGTACCGCGCCGGCGAATGCGAAAGGCACTGCCATTGGGGTTTACAGCACGCTGCAGTTTGTTGGCACCTTTGTCGGTGCGAGCATAGGTGGCTGGATTGCGGAGCACTATGGCGATGCCAGGGTGTTTGTTTTTTGCGGGCTGATTGCGCTTGTCTGGCTAGGGTTGGCGGCGAGCATGCGGGTGCCCGACCGCGCAGGGCCCCGGCATGCCCGGCCCTGATACGGGAGCGCCCGGCTTGGTACTATGTCGGGTCGGCGACAAGGAGCCTGCGCAATGAGCACGCGGGCCACAATGGCATATTGGAGGGGCTGTTCAAGCCCACATTGAAATTGCAGGTTTACGCACGTAGATGACGGGAGACGTGAATGGCTTCGGTAAACAAGGTAATTCTGATTGGTAACCTCGGGCGTGATCCCGAAGTACGCTACATGCCCAGCGGTGATCCGATGGTGAACATCAGCCTGGCGACCACTGATAACTGGCGGGACAAAAGCGGCGAGAAACAGGAGAAGACCGAATGGCACCGCGTGGTGATGTTCGGCAAGGTGGCGGAGATCGCCGGGGAATACCTGAAAAAAGGCTCGCAAGCCTATTTCGAGGGCCGCTTGCAGACCCGAAAGTGGACCGACAAGGAAGGTCAGGACCGCTACACCACCGAAATCGTAGCCGATCGCATGCAAATGCTCGGCTCGCGCTCAGGTGGCTCGGCGCGCGCCATGCCCGAGGACGATGACAGGAGCGGCGGAAGACCGGCTGCTGCGTCCCAGGCGTCAGGTGGCATCGAGGACCTGGAGGACGACATCCCCTTCTAACCGGTGTCCCGGTATGCCCGCCCGCTTCACGGTGAGGGTTGCACGTGCCGTTGGGGCATGCGCATCGGGCTGACCCGGGGTGATTGATAACCGGCGTTTTCAAGGATTACCAGCATTCCGGTTTGGTCGCGGTGTGCCTGCGATCCGGTGTGAAACGCATGCCAATCAGGCATGCCGGTCGGACGCTTCGAGTCTGCCAACCGTTTTTTTGCTCTTGTAAACTGTCGTCATAAGCAGGAAACAACAAATGACAACTTTTGCGGTCGGCCGGCACGCGAGATCTGGTTTCTGCCTGCTTATCATGCTCTCGTTGTGCCTGGTCAGACCGGGCGTTGCCGCCGGACCGGGCGACGGTGCCGCGCTACTCGAGGACGAGGTGGCATGTGAGCCCTGCGATGACGGACTCACCGGCGACTGGGGTGGGCACAGGAGGTCACTCGCGCAACAGGGACTCGAGATCAGTCTCGAGAACGTGGGAGATGTATTCTTCATTGGCCAGGGTGACAATCATGAGTCTACGTATACCAATCTGTTCAGCGCGGCTTTCTCCCTTGACATGGAAAAGCTTGCCAGTATTTCAGGTGGCTCCGCGTATTTGTGGATAGTGGATACCGTTGGTGATAATCCTGCGGAGGTCATCGGTTCGATTCACGCGCCGAGTAACATCGCCGCGGCCAGTGCGGTCAGGCTGCTCGAAGCCTGGTACGAGCAAAGCGCATTGAACGATCGGCTCGGCGTACTTGTCGGGTTCTACGCTGTCGATTCCGAATTCGATTTCAAATCGACGGCCGATATCTTCATCAGCGGAAGCTTTGGCACCGGCCTGGAATTGTCGGAAAGTGGATTGAATGGCCCTTCAATCTTTCCGGTCACTTCTTTCGGCACCCGCATCCGCTATGACTTTTCTGAAAACATAAAAGGTCGGCTGGCTGTGCTCGATGGCGTTCCGGGCGATCCGGATGATCCCACGGCGACAGCCGTCTTCGACTTCAGCAGTTCGCAAGGAATATTCGCTATCGGCGAGATCGACTGGGTCAACAGCCCTGATGAGAGCTTCAGGCGCATCGGGGTCGGTGCGTGGCATTACACCACGACCTTTGATGACGTGCTTGATACCCAGCCCGATGGGGAGCCGGTGCAGCGCAAGGGATCGAGCGGGTTCTACGGATTTATCGAGAGCATGATCTACCAGGAACCGGGCGATCCGAAGCAAGGTCTTGCCGGGTTGGTGCGACTTGGCGTGGCAGACCAGAGCGTCCAGCAGGTCGCCGCCTATTACGGTGCCGGCGTGGTCTATCGGGGGCTGTTTCCGGGGCGCGACGGAGATTCCATCGGTTTCGGTTTCTCGACGGCCGTCAACGGGGACAAGTTCAAGCAAGCGCAGGCGCAGGCAGGTGAGCCGGTCACCGACAGTGAGACCGAATGGGTACTGATCTATTCGGCGAAAATCAATCGCTGGCTGCGGCTTCAGCCGGTCATACAGTACATGGTTGATCCTGGAACCGACCCGGCGGCCGACAACGCGTTTCTCCTCGGTCTGCGCATCGGCGTGACCCTGTAGTAGCGGGTCGCGTTCGGGGCAGTGCGGCTGGTGCCGGGGTGGGGCTACCGCTGCCGCGGTCAAGAACCCGGCTGATTTTGCCTGGTCGCGAAATGGTTATTGGGTGGATGACGAGGCCGATTTCCGGGAAAATAGAATGTTTGCGGGCTTGTCAGTCCGCAATCCTGGCACGTATCAGCCGAAGAGGGGTTTACTAGGATGGCTTTGCGCAACGTCACGCTCGATGACAAGTACACGGTTATCGATGGCCGTATTTTTATTACTGGCACCCAGGCCCTGGTGCGGCTGCCGATCATGCAGCACATGCGCGACCAGGCGAACGGGCTCAATACCGCCTGTTACATCTCCGGATATCGCGGTAGCCCGCTTGGCGCCTACGATCAGCAATTGTGGGTCGCGGGCAAGCATCTCAAGGACCATAACATCGTTTTCCAGCCCGGCGTGAACGAAGACATTGCTGCCACCGCCATCTGGGGCACGCAGCAAATGGGCTTTCACGGAAAAGCGAAGTACGACGGTGTGTTCGGTATCTGGTACGGCAAGGGACCGGGCGTGGACCGCACCGGCGACGTGTTCCGGCATGCCAATCTGGCCGGCACCCATCCCAGGGGCGGCGTGCTGGTTCTGATGGGTGATGACCATACCTGTGAATCTTCTACCACCGCGCATCAGAGCGAATACGCGCTGGTCGACGCGATGATCCCGATTCTCAATCCCGCCGGTGTGCAGGAGTTGCTCGATTACGGTTTGATCGGCTGGGCGTTGTCGCGCTACTCGGGTTGCTGGGTCGGGCTCAAGAGCATGAAAGACACCATCGATGCCAGCGCCACCGTCGATGTCAGCCCGGAACGGGTGCGTATCATCACGCCGACCGATTTCGTGATGCCCGACGGCGGTGTTCACATCCGCTTCCCGGACCATCCGCTTGAACAGGAAGCGCGCTTGCACAAGGTCAAGCTCGCCGCAGTTCATGCATTCGCGCGTGCCAACAAGCTGGACAAAGTTGTGACCGATTCGCCCAATGCCCGTCTGGGTATCGCGACCTGTGGCAAGTCGTTCATGGACGTGCGTCAGGCGCTGCAGTACCTGGGCATTGATGACGCAGAGGCACAACGTCTGGGGCTACGCATCTACAAGGTTGCGATGACCTGGCCGCTGGAGCCGGAAGGGGCACGCCGCTTCGCGCAAGGCCTGGAAAAAATCATCGTTGTCGAAGAAAAGCGTGGACTGATCGAGAGCCAACTCAAGGAAGTCCTCTACGGGCTTGACGACATGCCGCAAATCGTTGGCAAGCGTGACGAACTGGGCAAGGAATTGTTCCAGTCCAACGCCGCGCTCGATCCGAACGAGATCGCCATCGCAATCGGGCGCCGCGTTCTCGAACATGCGAACGACCAACAGCTGGCCGCGCGCGTTGACAAGCAGGAGCAACTGGAAAACCGCGCGCCGGAAAAACCGGCGATGGAGCGCACGCCTTATTTTTGTTCCGGCTGCCCGCACAATACGGGTACCCGAGTGCCGGAAGGCTCGGTTGCGCTGGCCGGAATTGGTTGCCACTTCATGGCGCAGTGGATGGACCGGCGCACGGCCGGCTATACGCAAATGGGTGGTGAAGGTGGCAGCTGGATGGGTGAGGCGCACTTTGTCGAAACCCCGCATGTGTTCCAGAACATCGGTGACGGCACCTACTATCACTCCGGCCTGCTCGCCTTGCGCGCTGCGGTCGCGTCGGGCGTGAACATGACTTACAAGATCCTGTTCAACGACGCTGTCGCGATGACCGGCGGCCAGCACGTCGACGGGCCGCTGACGGTGCCGCAGATAACCCGGCAGGTATCGGCTGAAGGCGCCAGGAAAGTCGTCGTCGTGAGCGATGAGCCGGAGAAGTACGGCCCCAATCCGGGATTCGCAGAGGGTGTCGAGGTCTATCACCGCGACGACTACGAACGGGTTCAGAAGGAAATACGCAACGTACCCGGTATCAGTGTGATCGTCTACGATCAGACCTGCGCGGCAGAGAAGCGTCGACGGCGCAAGCGCAAACAATTTCCCGATCCGGCCAAGCGTGTTGTTATCAATGAGCTGGTGTGTGAAGGCTGCGGCGATTGCGGTGTCAAGTCCAACTGCGTTTCGGTGGTGCCGCTGCAGACCGAGTTTGGCCGCAAGCGCATGATCGACCAGTCTGCATGCAACAAGGACTATTCCTGCGTGAAAGGTTTTTGCCCGAGCTTTGTCACTGTTCACGGCGGCCAGTTGAAGAAGGGCAAGGCGGCGCCGGTGGGCGAGAACGTCGACACATTGTTCCCCGCAGTGCCGGAACCGGACATGCCGGCGCTGGATTCGGCTTACGGGATTCTGGTCAATGGTATTGGTGGCACCGGTGTGGTGACCATCGGCGCCATTCTCGGCATGGCGGCACACCTGGAAGGCAAGGCATTCAGCGCACTCGATATGGCCGGACTCGCCCAGAAAGGCGGCGCGGTCTGGAGTCATCTGCAGATCGCCGCCAGGCCGGAAGATATCCGCACGGCGCGGCTCGGATCCGGTGGCGCCCGGGCCATGGTGGGTTGCGACTTCGTCACCTCCGCGAGCGAGAAGTCGATGGACATGCTGCAAAACGGAGTGAGCCGGGCAGTGGTCAATCTGCACCAGCAGATGACGGGTGATTTCACACGCAATCTCGATATGAAGTTTCCTGCCGATGCGCTCAAGCGCACCATCAGCAAGGGTGTAGGTGAGGAAAACGCGCGTTTCGTCGAGGCCACGCGCATCGCCACGGCCCTGATGGGTGATTCCATTGCCACCAACATGTTCATGCTCGGCCTGTCTTATCAGTTGGGGCTGATTCCGGTGAGCAGCGAGGCAATCAACAAGGCGATTGAACTCAACGGTGCCGCGGTGAAGATGAATCAGGCGGCCTTTTTGTGGGGACGGCGCGCGGCGGTCGATCCGGCAGCAGTCGAGCGTTTGATCGCACCGAAAACCGCAACCGCCGACAACGCCGGGCTGTCGCGAACCCTGGATGAAATAATCAAGCGCCGCGTCGAATTCTTAACCGGCTATCAGGACGCGGCTTATGCGCAGCGTTACAAGGCGCTGGTCGAGCGCGTGCGCGATGCCGAAACTGCAACCGGAAAAAGTGGTTTGGCTGAGGCGGTGGCGCGCTACTACTTCAAGCTGCTCGCCTACAAGGATGAGTATGAAGTTGCGCGACTGTACACCGACGGCAAGTTCAGGGAAAAGATTGCCTCGATGTTCGAAGGCGAATACAAGCTGCATTTCCACCTTGCTCCGCCGCTGTTCGCCAAGCGTAATCCCGAAAGCGGCGAGTTGATGAAGTCGGAATATCGCAGCTGGGTGTTTGCCGCGTTCAGGCTGCTGGCAAAGCTGAAGTTTCTGCGTGGCGGCGCCCTGGACGTATTCGGTTATACGAAGGAGCGGCGCACCGAGCGCGCGCTGATCAGCGGGTACGAAACGATCATCGAAGAAGTGCTGCGGTCGCTGACCGCCGAGAACCATGATCTGGCGGTACGCATTGCCGGCATTCCGGACGAAATCCGTGGATTCGGCCATGTCAAGGAACGCAATCTGGAAGTGGCGCGAGCCAACCAGGCACAATTGCTTGAATCATTCCGCTCACCGAAAGTAGACCGGGCGGCGGCTTAGCGGGCAGATCGTGAAATGAGCCGGGTGACCCCGCCGTCCCGTCATCAGGGCAGACGTGCCGGGTTGAGGGTGCAGGCCTTGCGGTGGCCCGGCGTCGCTATCGTCGAATACCAGCTTACGCGCACGTATCGGATCACCCGGCATGCAGCTTGAACAGTACCAGGTCGACGCCTTCGCAAGCCGGCCTTTCGCAGGTAACCCGGCCGCGGTG
>JASFUE010000102.1:0-10023 GCA_050050435.1 Burkholderiales bacterium
GAGCCTGTAAAGGGAGTAACGCGGGTTGCCGCGGTTGTTTGCGATGCACTCATGCGCCATGGGTTTATCGCGCGTGATATTCGCAAATGTCACGTCGTGTTCAGTTGCTGGCATCGGTGCCGTTGCGAAGTTCGTTGTCCAGTAATGTCTGCCTGATATCGCGCAGCAGTTGCCGGAAGTGCCGTGGCGGGCGCTGCGCGGCGATTTCGCGTTTTGCATTGCGAAGCTGGGTGCGCAGTTTCTGCACGTCGGTCGACGGGAATGCAGTCACGAATTCCGCCAGTGAATCTTCGTCGGCCAGAAATCGTTCGCGCCAGCGCTCGGCATGGTGGAGGATGGCAACATCTCGTACCGTGCCAGCCTGAACCGATTCGAGCTGTCTGCGGATGTGGTCGGCGTCGACATCGCGCATCAGGCGACCCACGTACTGTAACTGACGCCGCAACGCACCGCGTTGTGAAATGGTGCGTGCCTGCACGATTGCATCGCGCAGTGATTCCGGCAAATCGAGTAGCACAAACTGATCTTTCGGCAATGCCACCAGCGTCTCGCCCAGAGCCTGCAGGGCATGCATTTCCTGTTTACGCCGGGTCTTGCTGACAGTCAGGTCCTGTTCCATGTTCCAGATCCGCAAATAGCGGATGGTATGATAACCGACAAGCAGGGCGGCGTAACTGCAGGACCATTGCCGCTCGCATCGAACACAGATTTTTCCCCGGGCAGGCAAGTGGCCAACGAAGGTTTTACCTACGAGCAGGATCAATTGAAGGCAATGGCCAATGAAGCGCTGCGCCACGCGGCGGCGTCCGGTGCTTCATCGGCAGAGCTGGACATCAACGAAGGCTTCGGCCAGACCGTCACGGTCCGGCGCAATGAGGTCGAGACCATCGAGTACAACCGCGACAAGGGCATGAGTGTCACTGTCTATCTCGGCAACCGCAGGGGACATGCCAGCACATCCGATCTGACGCCCGAGGCGGTGCGCACCACCGTGGACGCGGCGTTGTCGATTGCCCGGCTCACGGCATCGGACGAATATGCCGGGCTCGCTGATCCGGAACTGCTGGCCAGTTCGTTTCCCGACCTCGATCTGTACCATCCGTGGCGCCTGGGTGTCGACGACGCCGTTGGCATTGCGCGCGAATGTGAGCGCGCGGCGTT
This sequence comes from Burkholderiales bacterium, assembly GCA_050050435.1. Classification (GTDB taxonomy): domain Bacteria; phylum Pseudomonadota; class Gammaproteobacteria; order Burkholderiales; family Eutrophovitaceae; genus SG8-40. Next base: position 1,162 of record JASFUE010000102.1, read on the forward strand.
TGACGCCGATTCGAGAGTAAACAATTCTGATGGCGCCACCGTGTCGGCGCAGCAAGCGCATTTCATCTACGCTAACAGTAACGGCTTCATTGCCGGCTTTCCGAGTACGCGTCATTACGTTGGCTGCGCGGTAACGGCCGGCAAGGGCGACAACATGCAGCGTGATTCATGGTGGAGCATGGCGCGCGCCCACGAGGACCTGGAATCCTGGAAAACAGTCGGTGCGACTGCCGGCAGGCGTACCGCACGGCGACTCGATGCAAAAAAACTCTCCACCAGGAAAACGCCGGTGCTGTTCGAATCTCCGGTGGCCTCAGGGCTGCTGGGGCATTTTGTTGCCGCCGTCAGTGGTGCCAGCCTCTATCGCAAGCAGTCATTCCTGCTCGACAGCCTGGACTCGAAAGTCTTTCCGCAGTTCGTGCAAATCGACGAATTGCCGCATCAGAAGAGGGGGCTGGCAAGCGGCGCATTTGACAACGAAGGCGTCGGCACGCATGCGCGCAGCGTTGTCGAGAACGGTGTCGTCAAGGGCTATTTTCTGGGCAGCTATGCAGCGCGCAAACTTGGAATGAAATCGACCGGCAATGCCGGCGGCGCCCATAACCTGATCATGCGCTCCACCGGTGAATCATTCGATCAGATGCTGAAGAAGATGGGGCGCGGGTTGCTTGTGACCGATTTGCTCGGCCATGGAACCAACATGGTGACCGGTGATTACTCACGCGGTGCTGCCGGCTTCTGGGTCGAAGACGGGGAACTGGCTTATCCGGTGCACGAAATCACCGTTGCCGGCAACCTCATGGACATGTTTTCCTCGATCGTAGCGATCGGCGATGATGCTCTGGCGCGCACATCACGCCAGACCGGGTCGATCCTGATCGGGTCCATGACGGTGGCCGGAGACTAGTTACGGCAATTGGTGGCTGGCGTTCGCTGTGCCTGTCGGCTAACGTGCGACCGTCCGCCGGGGGCATATCGCAGATGAGACTTTCAAAAATACGGCATTTTCTCGTGTGGCTGTGTCTGCTCGCCTGTGCCGGCCTGGCCGCCTGCAGTGAGAAAATTCCCGGCTTGCCGCGCCTCGCAGCCGGAGACGTGGTGCTTGCTTTCGGCGATAGCCTGACGTACGGAACCGGCGCGCCGTACCAGCAGAGTTACCCGGCGGTACTGTCCGAATTGATCGGTCACACCGTGGTCTCGTCAGGGGTGCCCGGTGAGCAAACTGCGGAAGGGCTGGAGCGTTTGCCCGAAGCGCTCGATACACATCAGCCGCGCATCCTGTTGTTGTGCCTGGGCGGCAATGACATGCTGCGCAAGGTTGATGTGGCCGAGACGGAGGCCAATCTGCGGCAGATGATCGACATGGCTCAGGGCAGAGGGATCGCGGTCGTACTGATCGGCGTTCCCGCGCCGGCACTGTTCGGAGCGACGGCGGGTTTCTACGAGACCATCGCGCAGGACTACGCCATCGCGTTCGAGGGTGATGCCCTCAATGAAATCCTGCGCGATAACGAATACAAGTCGGACCCGGTCCACCCGAATGCGCGTGGCTATCGCATGCTTGCCACATCGCTGGCAGATTTGCTCAAGCGCGGCGGGGCAATTTGACCGGTTTGATCGGAACAGTTTGATCGAACCCGTTTAATCGAAACGATGCGACCGAATTTTCGCAGTTTCTGACCGGGACAAATGGTCGAGGCAAAGGGAACAAGGCAGGCCTGAGCGAGGTGCGGCGATGACAGTGCACATAGGACATTGGATTGGTCTGGGCGGGGTTGCCCCTGATGACAACCGCAATGCCCATGCGTGGGAGAAGCGCCTCGACGGCGTCATGATCGCAGTCGCGTTGATGTCGATCCCGGTGGCGCTCGTCGATACCAGTCGTTTTCATCCGTGGGTGAGAGTTCTCGACAATTCGTTGCACTGGATCATTCTGCTTGCGTTCGTGTTCGAGCTCATCTGGATGTTGCATGTCAGCAGCCGCAAGTTTTCCTACCTGACGCGCAACTGGCTCAACGTTGTGATCATCCTGATTGCCACGCTGGGCGTATTCGGTATCGCGTCCGGCGTTTGGGTGGCATCGGCCAGGGCAGCACGACTGGCATTGGTTACGTTGCTGCTGGCGCGGGCTGTGTCGGCTTTCGGAAGCAGCCTGGTCGCCAGAGGGGTGCCACTGGTGTTTGGCGTGGCCTTCCTGATCTCGTTGGCAGCCGGTCTGGGTTTCTACATGCTCGACGATTCCGTGCACTCATTCGGGGACGGCTTGTGGCTTGCCTTTGTGACGGCCTCGACTGTCGGCTACGGTGATCTGGTGCCGTCGAACACAGCATCGCGCATCTTCGCCGTCATTATGGTACTGGTTGGTTTTGCGCTGTTGTCGATGGTGACGGCAACGATTTCGGCATTTTTCATTGGGGAAGACGAGAAGCGCCTGCGCCAGGAACTGCATCAGGACATTCGCCGATTGCATGCCGAAGTGCGCGCGTTGCGCGAAGAGATGGGACGGATGCGCAAAGAAAAAGCCCCCGCCGATGGCGGGGGCTGAGTGCTGGTAAAGCTGGTTGATTAGCGATGCTTGTAGTTGGCGTGCTTGTCGTGCTTGTGCTTGCGCTTGTGCTTGTGCTTGTGCTTGCCGCGGTGCTTCTTGTCGTGCTTCGCCTTCCTGTCCCTGGAGATCTTGAAGACTTTCAGCGTCGCCGAAGAGGTGAACTCTTCGCCACCAACGGTTTGGCCGTTGAGCAGGCCTTGCACGTCACCGACATCGAACCCGGTCTTGAAGGCATCGAAGAAGCACACCATGTCTTTCATGCCATCCTTGTTGACATCCCTGCCGCGCTTGCCACAGCGGAACAGGCTTTCCTCGTCGCCGTACACACCGAAGGTCAGCGTTGAGGGGTCGATCGTGGTTGCGTCGAATGAGCCGTTCGAAAGCATCGCGACCGGGATCGGATAGATACCTTCTCTCTTGCCCATGCGCTTGAGGTGATGCTTCCAGCGCTTGCCGACATCCCTGTGATGACCACCACGCCAGTGCAATACTTCCATGGTGATCGTCGTCGGACCAGTCGGCTCGACATCAGGCTCGGGCTCGGGCGCCGGCGGATCGGAGACGACCGGGCTGCAGGAACCGTTCACAGCTGTGCTTGCGGCGTCTGCCGAGGCCGTGACGCCGGAAATATCCAGCGTGTAGCCGCCGGCCATGCCTTCGATACCAGGGGCAAACGGAACCATGCTGTCACCCAGATAGTTCGGTACCGGAGTGACGGCGGCGAAGTAGCGGCCCGGGCTGGCAAGCGCGTAATTATCGATGCGTGAATCGGTGGTGTAGTTACCGGCTGCATCGAAATGGTCGTCATTCTGGTTCAGCAGCGTGCCGTTCTCGTCATAAAGAACGAGTAGCGAGTCCCAGCTCATGTCGGTCGTCACACCGATGTTCGGTGTATCGCCGGCAGCGGCATCAAAGGAGAAGATGTCGATATCCGAACTCAGATTCACAGCGGAACCCGCGGCCATCGTACCTGTGAGGGTCACACCGGCTGCAGGGATACACAGCAATTGCGCATCGGCGCCGGTGTCGTTGGGCTCGACATCATTGAGTTGCGCGACCGCCGTGCCCGAGAGGCACATCAGCGAGCCGAGCAGGCCGATAAACAGCCCGTTTGCTACGTGTTTGAAAGTTGGCGTGTACATGATCCTTCACTCCCTTTACAGATTGGTGTTCCAAAAGCCTCTTACAAATTGATCGAAATATTCGCAACGACAATGCGTTGTGATTCGGGGCTATAAGTCGCAAGCAGCGTACCCGCTGACGTAACGCGTCGCCCCCCGTGCCGGTGAGTGTCAAAGCGAGTCCGATCAACAGTTTGTCCGGTTGCAGGGATGACGCAGGATGGCACCTCGTGTGATGTTTTTTCGGGGATTCATGCATGCATGAGAAGTCGGCAAAGCGACTGACGAAATCCGCATCAGTGTCATGAAATGCACATGCATATCGCCCGGGAAATCCGTGTGATCGAGCTCCTGGCGGCGGTCGGGAATGCCTGCGGGGGAGAGGAGTCCCGCCTGGTAGAGAGTGGGGAGGTTGCCTGGCATCGTCGCGTGATTACGAAGCCAGTGTTTTGACGGAAAAGCAGAGGCTCCGCTTACAATTGCGCGCGATAGCGCCGGTAGTATTCGAGCACGCGCGGTACGTATGTCATGGTCTCGGCGTAGGGTGGTATACGGTGGCCGGCGCGGATAACAGCGTTCTCCCCGGCGTTATAGGCGGCGATCACCAGTTCGAGATCGTTGTCGAACAGGTCCATCAGCATACGCAGGTAACGCACACCTGCCTGGATGTTTTCAACCGGGTTGAAGCGATTGCGTGCGCCGAACCGGCGGGCCGTCTCCGGCATTAATTGCATCAACCCGGCAGCGCCACTTCGCGACCGGGCAATCGGGTTGTAACCGGATTCGGCCGATATGACTGCGTGCACCAGGGCAGGGTCGATATTCTGTTCCCTGGCGGCCGCTTCGATGTACTTGTCATACCGGTTGCGTATGACCGGGCTATAGAAGTTGACGTCCCGCGCAAAGGTGTTGGTGATTGGATTACGTTCATCGTCGCGGCGATGAATGCGGTAACGGCTGTTCTCGGGAACATTGGTGTAGTGGACCTTACCGTCGCTGTCGACGTATCGATAAATATCCGCCGATGCGCCTGGTGCGAACAGAATGCCCGAAAGCAGCATCGCAACTGCGGCTGGTCTGCGCATTTCGGTCAACTCCTGAAGAATCTGGCCTGCCAGAGATGCCCTTGAAAAAGCAAGGTTCAGACCTCGGAAGGCGCCGTTTGCCGCTTCGAAATGACCGTAGATGACAGGCCCGGCGCGTTTTTGTGGATACCGGCATCGCCGAGCGCTGCGATATTGGCGGACCGTGTCTTCCGGATGGAAATGTGTGGCGAGCCATGACACCGTAATCAACGGCGATGCCACAGGGTTGGCCGCAGGGCAGTGCTGCCAGCGCGTACGACGGACGCTGATGCCGGTCTTGTGCGGGCTTCGCGTATCATTGCGTATATGGCATCCGGACTTCTGCGGTTTTTTGTTTTCTGGGGTGTGAATACGCTCTCCTTGTGGGTCGCTGACGAGATATTCGGCGAGATCGCTTTTCGCAACTTGCAGGCGTTGTTCGTCTCCGGTCTGCTGCTTGGCGTCGTCAACACCTTTGTCAGGCCGCTTCTCGTCTTGCTGACCTTGCCGCTTTCGGTGGTGACGCTCGGATTCTTTGTTCTCGTTATCAACGCCCTTATGCTGCTGTTCGTGGCCTGGCTTGTGCCCGGGTTTGTCGTTGCGGATTTTTGGTCGGGCTTCTTCGTGGCCTTATTTGTTTCGGTCCTGAGTTTTGTGGTCAATACCGTGATCGGCGTCAACAGCGCCATGTACCGGCGCGGTCGCCGCCGTTGACAGATGGATCGCGATGTTGCCGTCGCATCGCCGGCGACCAGGACCGCGCTGCTGGTGTTCCTGCCTTTTGCTGCCGGCTACTTTCTCTCCTACCTCTATCGATCTGTTAATGCGGTCATCTCGACTGATCTGATCGACGAGTTCGGTCTGTCGGCGAACGCGCTGGGGTTATTGACCTCGGCCTACTTTCTGGGATTTGCCGCACTGCAGATTCCAATCGGGCTGATGCTCGACCGGGTTGGCCCGAGGCGCACCAACGCGATGCTGCTGCTGGTTGCGGGCAGTGGTGCGCTGGTCTTCTCGACGGCGCAGGGTCTGGCCGGCCTGTTGGCCGGTCGTGCGCTGATCGGCATCGGTGTCGCGGCCTGCCTGATGTCGAGCATCAAGGTGTTCACCTTGTGGTTTCCGCTCGAGCGTTTGCCTGCGCTGACCGGGCGGATGATGTTCATCGGTGGCCTTGGTGCCATTTCTGCCACGGCACCGGTTGAAGCGGCCTTGCGCATTACCGACTGGAGGGGCTTGTTTCTGGTCCTGGGCGTAGCGACGTTCATCGCTTCGACGGTAGTGTTCATGTGTGTGCCGGAGAAACGCGGCGAGGTGCGAAACGAGACATTCGCCAGCCAGTTCCGGGGTACTGCGGGCATCTTCGTTTCACCGCTGTTCTGGAAAGTGGCTCTCGGGACGACACTTTTTCAGTCGTTTAACATGGCAGTCCAGGGATTGTGGGCCGGTCCGTGGCTGGTCGATGTCGCTGGACTGGACCGCCAGTCAGTCGCGCTGCATCTGTTGACGCTTGGTATTGCCACCATGTGTGGATTCCTGTTCTGGGGTGCGCTGGCGGCGCGTCTGACCCGCCGCGGTATCGCTCCGATCACGGTCTTGATCTTTGCAAGCGGCCTTTACATGGGCGTTCAGGTGTTGTTGGTCATCGGTGCCAGCGACCTGGCCTGGTTGATCTGGATCGGCTGGGGGCTGTTTGGTACGTCGGGGAGCCTTGCGTTCGCGATCATATCGCAGGATTTTCCGATCAACCTGACCGGACGAGCTACCACTGCGCTGAATCTGCTGGTGTTTCTGACTGCGTTTGCTTCGCAGTGGGCGTTCGGCGCCATTGTAAATCTGTGGCCGGCAGATCATGGTGGATATCAGCCGCACGGATACGCTGTCGCCTTCGGCGCGTTCCTTGCTCTCCAGTTTCTCGGATTTCTTTGGCTGTTGCGCCACCGTCAGCACTAGTGTGCCCGGTCCGATCAGTATGTGATTCGGAAACGGAGCATGTTTGCGCGGCGTTTGCGCTACCAGCGAGATATCGCGAACTTCATGACCGGTGCCTCGGGGACAAAACCGATTTCAACCGTTGTGCAAAACCTGTTATCCGCGTTTGATCAGTTGGTCGGAGTCGAGCCGGCCGGCGACCGATCGGCCGGAATGTTGACGGCGCGGTTACGAAACGCGGGGTGGTTGGGTATCGCCGGTCTGTGCCTGGTTGTGATCAGTGCTTGTGCCACGTTCAGAAGCTATGACCGCGAAATGACCGTCACGCTGAATCTGGTTTCGTCCGGCGATATTGATGCAGCGGTGGATCTTTACCAGCGTGATGCGTCCGAAGACAGGGATTTGCTCTACTACATGGAAACGGGCGAGTTGTTGCGTCTTGCCGGACGCTATACGCAGAGCCAGCAGGCGTGGTTCGAGGCCGATCGGCAGGTGGCAGCATGGGAAGAACAGGCGCGGCTTGATCCGCAGATGCTGTTGCGTGATGCCGGGTCGTTGCTGATTAACGACAATACCCGTCCGTATACCGGGCAGGATTTCGAAAAAGTCATGCTGACCACGCGAATCGCGCTCAACCATCTGGCCTTGGGCCAGTGGGATCAGGCACGGGTTGCCATTAAACAGACGCATGAACGTGAAGCGCTCATTGCCATGCTGCACGCCGAGCAAGTACGACGCGCCGAAGAGCAGGTCAGTGAAGAGGGTGCAGTCCGCGATTTTCGTGATCTGAACGGCTACCCCGTGGAAACGATAGACAGTCCTGAAGTCAACGCGTTGCGCAACAGCTATCAAAGCGCTTTCAGCCATTATCTTGCCGGGTTTGTCTACGAAGCCCTTGACGAACCAAGCCTGGCTGCGGCTGGATACCGGCAGGCAATCGAGCTGCATCCCGGGGCGGCGTTGCTGGAAGACGGGCTGGCAGGTCTGGATGCCAGGCAGGCACAGCGACGTGGGCAGGCAAGCGACACGGTCGGGAGCACTGACTTGCTGGTGATTGTGGAAACCGGACTGGCGCCCAAACGCAAATCCGTCAGAATCGATCTGCCGATAGTCAGTGACGACGAGTTGTTCTTTGCGCCGGTATCCTTTCCCGTGTTGCGTCCTCAAGTCGGGCCCGTCGGGACCCGCGAGGTGGTCATTGACGATCAGATGCGCACACAAGGCGTGGATGTGACCAGCGTCGATTTGATGTCAAGGCGGGCGCTGAGGGATGAGATGCCATGGATTGTGGTGCGCGCTGTCACGCGCGCTGCAGTGAAAGTGGCGGTGCAAAAGGCAGTGGCAAAGGAGGATGATTCACGCGCCGCCAGCACAGCAGTCAAGATCGGTGCGATTGTCTCGGAGCGCGCCGATGAGCGTTGCTGGCGCAGTCTGCCAGCTGATATCGCCGTGGCGCGGATGCGTATCGCACCCGGCAAGCGCGAAATCGAAGTTGAACTCGGTAGCTGGAAGCGCCGGTTCAGCGTTGAACTTGGCGGGCCTTTCGCGGTCTTGAGCGTGCGCCAGGTGGGTACGGCGGCGTACATGAGCGCAAGCCCGCCGATGCGAGCGCCGGCCGGGAGAACGCAGGCGTCCGAGCGCAGCCAATTGGAAGACCGACATGCAGTCACCGGAGGTGTGCAATGAGAAACAATATCTGCTTTTTGTTGATGGTCGGCGCTTTAACGCTGCCCGGTTGTCAAACCAAGGGGGAGCCCAGGCCGTCCGAATCGTGTCCTGGATTCGCCGATGCCGGATCGACCAAGGCCCTGGTGGCACGGAAAGTCCGGTTTATCAACTATCCCGATGTCAAAGTGCTCGAGATGCGCTGCGTGATGCAGAACGGACAACTGCGTGTCGACATTGATCTCAAGAACGGCAAATCGGACGAGCAGACGATTGCGTACCGGTTCGAATGGTATGAGACCAATGGAATGAGTACGGGAGGGGAAGAGGCATGGAAACCGCTTCTGCTGTACGCGAATGATTTCAGAACAATCCGGACCGTGTCTCCGAACCCGGATGCCCAGGATTTCAGCCTTCTCATCAAACGGTAGCTTGAATGGAGCTTGCCTGGTTAACTCAACTGGAGTGCAAACGATGAATATTCGATCTATACGATGTGGTTTGCTGGTCCTCGCCATTGTCACCGCTGCTCTGT
>JASFUE010000103.1:0-9978 GCA_050050435.1 Burkholderiales bacterium
GCCTTTCGTCTTGTTGGGAAACCCGCGCTTTCGTGCTGGCTTCGATTTTTTGCTTCTGCGTTGTGAGAGCGGTGAACTCGATATGGAAATCGGCGAATGGTGGCAGCGGTTCCAACACGCCGGCGAAGACGAACGCAGACACATGCTTCTTCCCGGCCCCGGCGGGCGGCGTCGCCGCCGGCGCAGGAAACCCAAATCGCGCACAGGCGATGCGCCGGCATCGGGTGAAGCCTGATGGACCATCCTCGGCTCGAACGTGCTTTTGTCGGTATTGGTGCCAACCTGGACGATCCTGAGAACGGTGTCCGACGTGCCATCGAGGCGTTATCCTGTCTGCCTGATACGCGGTTGGTGGCGTCTTCGTCGCTGTATCGCACCGCACCGGTCGGCTTCCTCGACCAGCCGGATTTTGTAAATGCGGTTGTCGAGTTGCGCACCGCCCTGGATGCGCATCGCCTGCTTGCGCAACTGCTTGCAATAGAGGCGCAGTTCGGTCGTAAGCGGTCAACGCGCAATGCGCCACGCACGCTTGACCTGGATCTGCTGCTCTACGGTGAGCGGCAAATCAGTTCGGAAAAGCTGACGGTTCCGCATCCTCGAATGGCCCAGCGCGCCTTTGTGCTGGTACCGCTTGCCGAAATCGCTCCTGACGTGATGGTTGGCACGCTTGGTAGCGCCGCGCAATTGTTGCGCGCCGTCTCGACCGAAGACGTCGAGCGCATTGGCGCTGCCGGCACGTTGGCCCGAAGTGATCTGACCTGAAGGCATTCGCGCGCGCATGAGCATCCCCTCGCAATATCGTTACATCGTCGTTGAAGGTCCGATTGGTGCCGGCAAGACCAGCCTTGCGCGCCGTCTGGCGGCGCACGTTCAAGGCGAGTTGCTGCTGGAAGCCCCCGACGAGAATCCGTTCCTGCCGAAATTCTACGAAGAGCCCGCACGGCACGCGCTGGCCACGCAGTTGTTCTTTCTGTTCCAGCGCATCCAGCAGTTGCGCGATCTGAAACAGATCGACCTTTTCTCCGGAACGACCGTTTCCGATTTTCTGTTTGACAAGGATGCATTGTTCGCGCGCCTGAACCTCGCTGACGATGAATTGCATCTTTATCAGCAAATCTACCAGCAGCTCGCACCGCAGGCGCCGGTGCCTGATCTGGTGATTTATCTGCAAGCATCACATCGCCAGCTCGTCGAACGCGTAAGGCGCCGCGACACCGCTTACGAACGCAATATCGACGAGCGCTATCTGGACCGGCTTGCCGATGAATACCAACGTTTTTTTTACCAGTTCGACACTGCTCCGTTACTGATCGTGAACAGCGATCGGTTGAACTTTGTTGATGACAAGGATGATTTTGATTTATTGTTGCGGCGCATTGGAGAAATGAAAGGCCCTCGCGCGTTTTTCAGCAAGGGCGACTGAAGATCATTCCCGGTGGCACACCAAATGCCGGGAGATTCATATTCAGGGCCGGGCCAGACATTACAATGGCGCTCGCGCGGTCTGTTTAAACGGAAATTGGCATATGGCACGGGTTACCACCGGAACACTTGAAAAAATGTTGCACGAGCATGATGCGATCACCATGCTCACCTGCACCGATGCGAGCTTTGCGGAACTGCTTGATGCGGCAGGTATCGACATTTTCCTGATCGGCGATTCACTTGGCATGGTCGTGCAGGGCCACGATTCGACGTTGCCGGTCACGATGGAAGACATGATCTACCATACCCGGTGCGTCGCGCGTAAAACACAGCGTGCGCTGGTGCTCGGGGACCTTCCGTTTGGCAGCTATCAACAAAGTCCGCAGCAGGCATTCGAAAACGCGGCACGATTGATGAGCGCGGGTGCGCACATGGTCAAACTCGAAGGCGGGGAAGTCATGGCCGAAACCGTCCAGTTTCTGGCCAGTCGTGGCATCCCCGTCTGTGGCCATATCGGGCTTACACCCCAGTCTGTGCACGCACTTGGCGGATTCAAGGTGCAGGGTAAAACCGAAGACGCTGCGCGCGATCTGGTTAAAGCGGGCAAGGCGCTGGAAGCAGCCGGTGCCAGCCTGATGGTGCTCGAACTGGTACCCGCCGATGTCGGAAAGCATGTGACCGAGGCACTCGGTATCCCCGTGATCGGGATCGGCGCCGGACCACACTGCAGTGGTCAGATTCTGAACCTGTACGATATGCTGGATATCTATCAGGGCCGAAAACCGCGCTTCGTCAAGAATTTCATGCAAGGTGCCGATTCCATATCCACGGCCATAAGCAACTACGTGAAGGAAGTCAAAGCCGGAACATTTCCGGGGGCGGAACACAGTTTCTGATAAACGGGGAGGAAGCGGGGACGCCGCTTCGGTGCAAATCTGATACAGCCCGGATCACGCTCGCATGCAATATCCGGAGTAAAGCCGTATCAACGTTGTCGGGATAACAAGACTGGGCCAGAACCAGATCCCGCTGCATTTCAGGCGCCGGGTAGCCAACCGAAACATGGAAATCATCAAGACAATAGATGAGCTGCGGCTACGCCTTGCCGATGAGCGCGACGTTTGTTGCGTGCCGACCATGGGCAATATTCACGATGGTCACCTGAGCCTGGTGAAGATAGCCACGCAAACTGCACCGGTTACCCTCACGACGATTTTCGTCAACCGGCTCCAGTTCGTGCAGGGTGAAGATTTCGAACGTTACCCGCGCACGTTCGAGGAAGACTGCGAGAAGCTCGAAGCGGCTGGCAACGCCATCGTGTTCTATCCCGACGAAGGGCAGATGTATCCGGAACCGCAGGCGTTTTATATCGATCCGCCGAAAGTGGCGAAGAAACTCGAAGGGCGATTTCGCCCCGGACACTTCCGGGGAGTTTGTACAGTGGTGACCAAGCTGTTCAATGTCGTGCAGCCGCAGTCTGCCGTGTTCGGCAAGAAGGACTATCAGCAGCTTGCCATCATCCGGCACATGGTCGATCAGTTCGCGCTGCCTATCCGCATCGTTTCCGGAGAGACGATTCGCGCCGATGACGGGCTGGCGTTGTCCTCGCGCAACCGATATTTGTCCAAAGAAGAGCGCGAAGAAGCACCCAGGCTGCGTGAAGCCATATTGCAGGTTCGCGACGCCATTCTGGAAGGAGACCGCAAGTTCGTCGCCATGGAATACGCGGCGGGGGCGTTGCTGGCGCGTTATGGCTGGAACGTTGATTATGTTGTGGTGCGTACGCAGAAGGGATTGCGCAGACCCTCGCCCGAGGATAACGAACTGGTGGTGCTTGGCGCAGCGACTCTGGGTTCGACGCGGCTGATCGACAATATCGAAGTTACCGCACCTTGACGTCACGAGTCTGAAGAGAATGGTTCTTCAGCGATCGGGCGGCGCAGTGGCTTTCATTCGAAACTGCTGATGAGCATACTGTTCTATAGTAAAGGCGATGATCCGCAGCCATGGCGTCAGGCGCTTTCTGCGGCCTTCCCCGACATGGCGTTCGAAATCTGGCCGGGCGTTCGTGACCTGAACACCGTGCGCTATGCGCTCGTGTGGAATCCACCGGCCGACATGCTGGCGAAGCTTCCCAATCTGCGGGCTGTTCTCGCGCTGGGTGCGGGTGTCGATTCGTTGCTTGCCGATGCGCAGATTCCGCAAGTGCCCGTCGTGCGATTGCTCGATGCCGGCCTCGCTGCGCAAATGGCCGAGTATGCCGTCTACGGCGTGCTGCATTTTCACCGCCGCATGGGCGATTACCGGCAACTGCAGCTTGACCGGGTGTGGCGCCCGCTCGAACCGGTGCCGGCGCACGCCTGGACTGTCGGTGTCATGGGAACGGGCGTAATTGGCAGCCTGATAACCCGGCATCTGGTGGCGCTGGGATACGCTGTACGAGGCTGGAGCCGTTCGGTTCGCAATATCGACGGTGTCGAGAGTTTTGCCGGCGATGCACAGCTGAATTCATTCCTTGCAGGCTCGCGTGCCATCGTCAACGTGCTGCCATTGACTGCGCAGACCAAAGGCATTCTCAATGCGCGCACCTTTGCCGCCATGCCACGCGGCAGCTACGTGATCAATATCGGCCGAGGCGGGCATCTGATCGAAACCGATCTGCTGGCCGCACTCGATAGCGGCCAGATCAGCGGTGCCATGCTCGACGTTTTCAACGAAGAACCGTTACCGGTCACAGATGCGTTGTGGGCGCATCCGAACGTCGTGATTACGCCGCATATCGCCGGCGTCACCATCGCCGCTGAAGCCGAGGCACAGGTCGTTGCGAACATCCGGCGTATGGAGCAGGGCGAATCGCCAATCGGCATTGTCGATCGCGCGAAGGGTTATTGAAGTCATTTCACAGGTCGGTGTGAGGAACGAAACCCGGTAGAACACAATATCGTGCTGTGAGGTTCGAGGCTTGCTGCCAATGCATGCGCCAGTTAGCCGGGGGTAGCCCGGCGGCTACCTACCTTTCTTGCGCGGCCAAGAAAGGTAGGCCAAAGAAGGCCGCCCCACTGAACCGCCCCTTCCGGGGTGCACTGCGTGACTCGAAGCAACAGGCGGCTGCGGAACTCGCCCGCGCGTGAAGCGTGCGCGGACTCAGACAGTCCTCGCCGACTTCCCCTGTCGCTTCTGCGTTACTCGTCGGTTCAGAAGGGGGTGATGGTCGGTGATTACATGGTGGGGTCAAGAAAGAACAGGGCTGTCAAACAGAAACGGTAACGCCGCAGTTTGCTTCCCCACTCTGATCTGCCGCAATTCTCAGTTCCCCTTATGCCGCGCCGAGCAGTGCGGTGGGATCGCGGAGTTTCGCCGGGGACTGTCCGACGGCCGCGCGTCTTTCTTTTGGCGCGGACAAGTTCCGCAGGCGCCGCGAGCTCAACGCAACGCGCAGGATCAAAGCGGCATCGGGGTGCCCTTCTCTTTGGTTTCTTTCTCACGTTTCTTTCATAGCTGGCAAGGAAGAGAAAGAGACTACCTGCCGGGCTACCCCCGGCCTACAGACCGGGACGAGTTGAAACCGCGAAAACGACCCGATGAATCAAGCAAGGTGCATCGGTCGGCCTGATCTTTATGCCGTAGGAAGCTTGTGTTCGCCGAACTCTTCGCGCAATTTCGTTTTCAATAACTTGCCCGTCGCTGTGTGCGGCAGTTCTTTTACGAACAGCACATCATCAGGGATCCACCACTTGGCAACCTTGCCTTCATAGAACTTGAGCAGTTCGTCACGGGTCAGGTCTTGCCCTTCCTTCTTCACGACAATGAGCAGTGGGCGTTCGTCCCATTTCGGATGCGGGACCGAGATCACCGCGGCTTCGGCCACGGCTGGATGGGCCACCGCCGCATTTTCCAGGTCGATTGAGCTGATCCATTCGCCGCCGGACTTGATGACGTCCTTGGAACGGTCGGTGATCTGCATGAAACCGTCCGGATCGATCGTTGCCACATCCCCGGTGGGGAACCATTCATGACCAGCCGCGTCGCGCCGCAACGGATTGTCCTCTTCGGAGCGATAGTAACCGCTGAGAATCCACGGCCCGCGCACCAGCAAGTCACCGAACGCCTTGCCATCCCAAGCCAGGTCCTTGCCGTCGGCGTCGACGATTTTCATGTCCACGCCGAACAGCACCCGCCCCTGTTTGTTCTGCAGCGCCAGTTTTTCCTCTTTGCTCAGGGCAGCATGTTTTCCCTTGAAGGAGCACACGGTTCCGAGCGGGCTCAACTCCGTCATGCCCCAGGCATGCAGCACGTGCACGCCATAGTCTTCCTCGAAGGAGCGAATCATCGCCGGCGGGCAGGCCGAGCCGCCGATGACAGTTCTGTCCAGGGTGGAGAACTTCGCATTGTTCTGCTTCACGTGCGCCAGCAAGCCCATCCAGATGGTGGGAACGCCGGCAGAGACTGTGACTTTTTCCTGTTCGAGCAACTCGTAGATACTCGCCCCGTCCATGCCGGCACCGGGAAAGACCAGTTTGGCGCCGGTCATCGTGCAGGCGTAGGGAAGACCCCAGGCGTTGACGTGAAACATCGGTACCACCGGAAGCACCGCGTCCTTGCTCGACAGATCGAGTGCATCGGGCATGCACTCGGCGTAGGCATGCAAAATGGTGGTGCGGTGCTGGTAGAGCACGCCCTTGGGATTGCCGGTCGTGCCGGACGTGTAACACAGCGACGAAGCGGTGCGCTCGTCGAATTCGGGCCAGGAGTAATCATCCGATTGCGCTTCGAGCAGATCCTCGTAGCAGATTGCCTTGGGCAAGGACTGCGGCATATGCGCCTTGTCGGTCATGACGACAATGCCCTTGACCGTCTTCAGTTGCGCCTGAAGTTTTTCTACCAACGGTACAAAAGTCAGGTCGACGAACAGGTAGCTGTCTTCGGCGTGATTGGCGATATAGACGATCTGCTCGGGAAACAGCCGCGGGTTGATGGTGTGGCATACCGCGCCCATGCCTGAAACGGCGAAATAGATTTCGTAATGGCGGTAGGTGTTCCATGCCAGCGTGCCGATGCGTTCACCCTGTTTGACGCCAAGCTTCTCGAGCGCTTTGGCAAGCTGCCGGCTACGCCGGTGCGCGTCGCTGTAGGTATAGCGGTGGATCGGGCCTTCGACTGTGCGGGTCACGATCTCGGTGTCGCCGTGATAACGGTCGGCGTGTACGAGAAGTGACGAAATCAGCAACGGGACATCCATCATCTGGCCGAACATGTGCAGGCTCCTTGCGGGCAATCAGTTACATGGTTTCCGAATTTAATGGATTCTAGCAGTGCCAATCGGTCAGTTGCGGGCTCTGGCACGTGTTCGTGGGCGCTCTTGCGGCTAGCCACGGTTTATAATCCCGGTGGTCAGATCCTTGGCTTGGCCTGTTTCAGCAGAACATATGGCACGAGATACCGGAGCGCGTACTTGTCCGGAATCCCGAAAGACCCGTCTGCAGGCAGGCGAGGTTTCCCGATTGCCGTTGACAATGCCGTGCTGGTACTGCGACCGTGACTTGCAGCGGAGACGATAGCCTCCGGCTCGTTCCGGGCGCCGCATACGGATGTTGGACAAGCAAGCGCCGGAAAGTTGCGCCGGTGAGTCATGACAGAGGGGATATGATCTGACCGGATACGGGTGGGCCGGTCGCGTGGTTCGGCAGAGCGCCCGTATACAGACAACAAATAACAAGGTCGGCAAGCCCCGGTGACGGGCCGGAGCAGTTCGACACTCGGGGTGAGGGGGGCAGTTGGAGTTTTTCCTGGTAACGCTGCTGAACAGTCTGTCCTACGGGCTGCTGCTGTTCATGCTTTCGTCTGGTCTGACACTCATCTTCAGCATGATGGGTGTGCTCAATTTCGCGCACGCCAGCTTCTACATGCTCGGAGCGTATTTCGCCTATCAGACCGGCTTGTTCATCGGTTACTGGCCGGCGCTGTTCATTGCGCCGATACTCGTTGGCATGCTCGGCGCGATCACCGAGCGCTACGGACTGCGCACCGTGCACAAATTCGGCCACGTCGCCGAGTTGCTGTTCACGTTCGGTCTGGCTTATGTGATCGAGGAAGTCGTCCACCTGATCTGGGGCCGGGCGCCGGTTGACTATCGTGTCCCCGAACTGCTCGACTTCACCCTGTTTACGCTCTATACCACGCAGTACCCGGCCTATCGCGCGTTCATGATGCTGATCTCGGTCGGCATGCTGGTGGCGCTGTACCTGTTGCTGACTCGCACCCGTGTGGGGCTGGTTGTGCAGGCGTCCCTGAGCCATCCGGACATGGTCGAGGCGCTCGGGCACAACGTCCCGCGGGTGTTCATGATGGTGTTCGCCGGCGGCTGCGCGCTGGCCGGGCTGGCCGGTGTACTCGGGGGGAACATGTTTATCACCGAGCCGGGTATGGCCTTCGCCGTTGGTACGATCGTGTTCGTAGTGGTGGTGGTCGGCGGCATGGGATCGCTGGCCGGCGCCTTTGTCGCTTCGCTCATTATCGGCACGTTGCAGACGTTCTCGGTTGCCCTCGATTACTCGATGCTCGATGTCGTGACTGCGCTGGGTATCAACGTGCCCGAGGAATCGGGTTGGTACGGCTTCTTGTCAATCACCATTTCGCAAACCGCACCGGTGGTGCCTTACTTGTTGATGGTGCTGATGCTCATCGTCAGGCCACGCGGCCTGATGGGTACCCGGGAAACCTGATATGGCGCCGCTTCTTCACAAGTCCCGGATCATTTTCTGGTGCGCCGTAGCGGTGACCTTTGTGCTGCTGCCATTTGTGTTCCGCAGTGGCTTTGCGCTGTCGATGCTCTCGCAGATGGGCATCGCGGTCATTTTCGCGCTGTCCTACAACATGTTGCTGGGCCAGACCGGGCTGCTCTCGTTCGGCCACGCCGTGTATTTCGGGTTGGGTGCGTTCGTTACCGCGCACGCCATCAACTGGGTTGGCGATGGCCGCATCTGGTGGCCGATTACCTTCATGCCGCTGATTGGTGCGCTCACCGGTATGCTGTTCGGGCTGGTGCTCGGCTTTGTGACCACCCGCCGTGCCGGTACGCCATTCGCCATGATCTCGCTCGGCGTTGCCGAAATGGTGGCGGCGAGCGCGTTGATGTTCACTACCTTCTTCGGTGGCGAAGGTGGCATCGTGACCGATCGCACCGCCGGGGGGCGTGTGCTCGGGATCAGTTACGGTCCGCAGGAACAGGTCTATTACCTGATCGCCGGATGGTGCCTGGTAGCGATGATCGCCATGTTCGCACTTACGCAAACGCCGCTTGGCAGGATGGCCAACGCCGTGCGCGACAATCCGGAGCGCGCCAAGTTCGTCGGTTACAACCCGACCCGGGTGCGCTGGCTGATGATGACGCTGGCCGGTTTCTTCGCCGGTCTTGGTGGATCGCTTACCGCAATCAATTACGAAATCGTTACGGCCGAAACACTTGGCCTGGTGGCGTCAGGCAATGTGGTGCTGATGGCATTCATCGGCGGCATCGGCCATTTCTGGGGGCCGATCATCGGCGCCGTCTTCGTCACCTGGCTGCAGTCGGCGCTGTCGACCTATACCCAGGCATGGCTGCTGTATTTCGGTTTGCTGTTTCTGGTCATCATCCTGTTCTCGCCCGGCGGCATCGCCAGCCTCATCACATTGCACAAGCCGGCATGGCGTGCCCATCTGATGAAGCGACTGCTGCCGTCTTATGCGCTGGCGGCGGCAACCGGTGCCGTCATGCTCACCGGGTTCGTGGCAATAATCGAACTGCTGTACTCACATGTCAGCGTCGGTGCGCCGGGGAGCATGGTTCCCCTGTTCGGAATGCAAGTCGATGCCGGCAGCATACTCACGTGGGCGTTTGCCGCGATCGTGTTCGCTATCGGTATCGTGTTGTTCCGCTGGTCGTGGAAATTCGTAAAACGCGCGTGGGACGAGATCACGCCGCAACTGCAGGCAAGCGGGGTCGTATGAGCAGCGCAGTCCCATCGCTGAGCCTGAAAGACGTGCACAAGCGCTTCGGCCGCACCGAAATTATCAATGGCGTTTCTCTGGATATTGCAGCAGGCGAGCGTCATGCGATCATCGGTCCAAACGGCGCCGGCAAGTCGACGCTGTTCAATCTCATCAGCGGGCGCTTTCCGGTGACATCCGGAACCATCACACTGCGCGGTGAAGACATTACCAATCTGGAGCCGCACCTGATCAATCGCAAGGGCTTGTCGCGCAGTTTCCAGATCACAAACATTTTCCCGCGCATGAGCGTGTACGAAAATGTGCGCTGCGCGGTGCTCTGGTCGCTGGGTTACAAATATTCCTTCTGGCAACGCGTGGGTGGATTGCGCGATGTCGCCCGGCGCACCGAGGAAATCATCGGCCTGATCGGCATGCAGGACCGGCGCGAGCGGCTCGCGGGCGTGCTTACCTATGCCGAACAGCGCGCGCTGGAAATCGGCGTCACCATTGGTACTGGCGCCGACGTAATTCTGCTCGATGAGCCCACTGCCGGCATGAGTCATTCGGAAACGGATGATGCCGTTG
>JASFUE010000104.1:0-9974 GCA_050050435.1 Burkholderiales bacterium
AAGGTCATGCGCACCGTTCTGCAGTTCACCAACGTGTGTGGAGGGACCAACCATGCCGAGGCGAAGCGTCCAGGTAGATGCCGATCGTCCAAACCACGTGCGAAGGATGCTGTCTACGTAGACTACCCCCGCGTAAGGCTGGTCATCGAGCGGCGGGTTGGGATTGCGATAACGGTCAGGCGTGAATGCTTCCAGTCCGAGCGTCCACGCAGCGTAGGTTTCAGAGCCTTGCTTGCCCACTTGGGGCAGAAACGACCAGAAGTCGGCCCATTTCCGCACAAAGCTGCCCGAACCATACGAGTTCACCTCATTCGTAGCCCACGAGATGAAACCACCATGGGTGTAGTTGTTGTCGGATCCCATGGTTTCGTCGTTATCCAACGACACAGACAGAGCGCCACTGTAATCGCTCGCCAACGCTGGCGTAACTACAGCCGAAGCACAAAGGCTCATCACCGACATAGCAACGACGCCGAGGCATATTCGCCAACATCCTTTTCCACGTGTGTCCAGTTGACGCCGTGCTCTTTGCATGCCGTACATTTGTCTTGTTCTTCGCTCGTGCTGTTAATCCGTATCCGGTCGTCCAAACCCATGCGTACCGGTATCGCACCATGCAAATTACTCGCCCGCAGGAAATTCGCCCGCCCCACTTCACTGAGGCCTGAACTTTGCAGCGAAATTCTTGTGTGTCGTGCGCCCGGAATATTCCCGCAGCGCCACAAAAAAAGCAGAGAAACGATCCTCTACCTTCCAGCGGCATCTGACGCCACTGCCAGGCGCTATTATCCCCTAAGCCCGTGGCGAGCTCGCTGGCTGCGGCATCAGAAACGGCCACGGCGACGCTTCGCTGCCGCGTTCCAGGCTGACTTCGATCAGTGCCGGCGCATCACTGGCCAGCGCGCGCTCCAGTTCTGCTTGAAGCTCATCAGCGGCCGAGACGCGGCAGGCGGTCATGCCAAAGCTGTGCGCCAGCTTGATGAAATCCGGATTGCGCAATTCCGAGCCGATCAACCGCCCGTCGAACAGACGTTGCTGGTCGCGCAGCACATTGCCGTACGCATTGTTGTTGAACAGCACGGTGACCACATTCAGGCCGTAATTCACCGAGGTGGCGAGATCCTGCATGCCGAACATGAAACCGCCATCCCCGGTGATCGATACCACCGCCTTGTCCTGGTTGCCAGCCTTGACCCCGAGCGCGGTCGGGAAACCGAAGCCAAGCGTGCCCTGATGGCCGCAGGTCACAAAGGTGCGTGGCGCATATACAGGAAAACCGAAGTACGAAGTGAAGCCGGCCTGGCAGATTTCCTCGACAAAGAAACCGTCGCGCGGCAGCACATTGCGAATGGCCCGCAGGTAATCCATGTGCGGCTGCACCGCTTGCGCCTTTGCCAGTGTTTGCGCCTTGAGTGCCTCGAACTCGTCCTTGCGCGAGGCATGGCCAACGCCGCCGCGGGCCAGCTCGGTTTCCAGCAGCGCAGTGGCGGGTTTGGCGTCACCGACAATGGCCACGTCCGGTTTGATGCGCGGCATCTGTTCGGGATCGATGTCGATGTTGATGATCTTCAGTCCTTCGGGCTGATCGGGCCAGCGAAACCATTGCAGCTCCAGCCGCGAGCCGATACCGATGAGCACATCGGTTTCGCGCCAGCGTCCGAATCCGGCAGCGCTGGAAAATCCGAGGTAATGCTCGTCGCTGACCACGCCGCGCCCACCGCGAAACGACACTACCGGCGCCTGCAGCCGTTCGGCCAGCGCCAGCACTTCGTCGGTCGCGTGCACGGCGCCGCTGCCGACCATGATCATCGGATTGCGCGCACTGGCGAGCAGCGCGGCAGCGCGTTCGATCTGCGCGGGGTCGATTTCCATTTTTGATGCCGATTCGCCCGTCGCCTCCATGCGCACCGGCGCTCGCTGCCCGAATACATCCCACGGCATTTCGAGCGCCACCGGGCGCGGGCGCCCGTTGCACATCTGGCGAAATGCTTCGGCCACCAGCCCCGGCGCCTGCGCCGGGTGATCGATGCGGGCCGCCCACTTGGTGAGCGTGCGCAGTGTGGCAAGCTGGTCCGGCAATTCGTGCAAATGGCCTTTGCCCGAGCCGATGTAGTCGCTCGGCACTTCACCGGTCACACACAATACCTGCGCGCTGGCACCGTAAGCCGAACACAACGCCGCGGTTGAATTGAGCATGCCCGGCCCGGGCACGACGGAATAGACGCCGACCTTGCCAGTCGACTTGGCGTAACCGAACGCCATGTACGCGGTGGCCTGTTCATGACGCGGGCCGATCACCCGCACCCGGTCTTCACAGCGGGCGAAGGCATCGAACAGTTCATAGGTTTGCACACCGGGAATGGCGAAGATGGTATCAACGCCATGGGCAATCAGTGATTGCGCAATGGCCTCGCCACCGGTCATGGGCTGCGACACGCGTAATAGCCCGCTCAGTCGGGTTTGGTAACTGGCAGCACCAGCAGTTCCGATACGTCGACGTGATCGGGCTGGGACACGGCATACATGACCGCGCGCGCCACGTCCTCTGCCCTCATCGCTTTTGGTTTGGGCGTATCGAAGAACGGCGTGTCGACCATACCTGGCTCGATCAGCGTCACACGTGCACCGGTGCCGGCCAGTTCCTCGCGCAGGTTGTAGCCATAGCCAGTCACCCCCCACTTGGTGGCGCCGTAGATCGAACCCTTGAGTGGCATGCGCCCGGCGCGCGAGCCGGTAATCAGCAGGTGGCCGCGGTTTTTCTTGATCTGTGGAATGCACGCCTTGGCGGTCAGCGCAACGCCGTACAAATTGGTCAGGATCATGTCGCGCCAGTTCTCCACATCGCCCTGCTCCGTGCCGGACGCGGTTGCGCCTGCGCCGGCATTCGCAAAAGCGACGTCAATACGACCAAATGCCGAGAGTGTTTTCTCGATCATCGCCTGTTGTTCGTCCCAGGAGGTGACGTCGCAGCGAATGGCAAGCGCCTTGTCCTTGCCGCCGAGCTCACTAACGAGTTTCTCCAGCTTGTCGACAGAGCGCGCTGCCAATGCTACGCGGTAACCCGCCTGCACTGCCATCTGCGCTGTCGCCGCTCCGATGCCGGTGGAGGCGCCGGTGATCAGCATGGTTTTACCTGTGCTCATTTCGGTTGTTTGCCTTTCTTCCTTTCCGCGTTTGTCCGGATCAGGCGCACCAGTGCGTGCAGGCCGTGCACATAGGAATCGATTCCCAGGCCCATGATCATGCCGTCGGCGGCGCTGGTGGTCACCGAGTGCATGTCGCGCCGCTCGAGGTTGGTCATATGTACTTCGATGCGTGGCAGCGACACCGCCTTGAGGCAATCGCGCAGCGCGTAGCCGGCATAGACAAAGCCCGCCGGGTTGAACAGCAGCCCGTCCACGCCCGCTTCGTCGGCCTGATAGATCCAGTCGATGGCCTCGCCTTCGATATTGGTGTAACGAATGTCGAGTTCGACGCCGAGGGCTTTCGCTTGCTCGTGCATCAACGCGTCAAGTTCGGCCGCGGTGGTGGTGCCGTACAACTCGGGCTGGCGCTTGCCCAGCGCCACCATGTTGGCTCCCTGCAATAACAGGATCTTCATTCAACTCTCACTCGAAAACTCTCAATGCAAAGGGTACAGCGTATCTTTCAGATCGTTTGAAATCAGTACCGGTTGATTACACATCCGTCCGCTTAAAACAGGCCATCAACGCTGACGGCCACAAGATTATTCCAGAGACTCCCTGCGTAGTTCACACAACAACTGATAGGCACCAATCCGGGCCTGATCGCGGAACGCCCGCGATAGGATGTCACTCGCATCGAGCGCATCCTGTTCGCGCATGACATGAAAAATCAGCGCCGCACCGATGTCATCATCGGGCCCGATGCGGTATTTCGACTCGACTGAGGCGGCGTCGTCCGGCACTTCCACCGCCTGCCAGATTTCGCCGCCGGTCACGCCGGTCGAACCCATCAGTACTTCCTGCAACTGTTGTGCATCTTCAGGCAGACGATCGAGTCGTACCGTGACCACATTGCCGGCAACGAAGTGGCCGGTCTGCGACACCCGGCGGCAAACCGTGCGGCTCATGTTGCGGAAGAACTTCATGATCTCCGCGGTTTCCGCAGTCGGATTGGCAAGGCGTTCGCGATACGGCTGCGACCACAGCACCTCGGGCGTGTCGGTGTCGTAATAGGTGAAATAGCGTGGCTCGGCCGCCAGCGCCTGGTAACGCCGGCCGATCCTGAATCCCGGCACGCCGACGCGCTCTGGCAGGTGCTGGTGCATGTACCAGTCTTCATATTGTTTTTCGACTTCCGGAAGGCAATCGTTCCAGATTGCCAGCACGCCTTCGTACATGTGTATGCCCCTTGTCTGCGCCTGTTCATTGAAAACAGGTTCAATGAGAACCGGTTCGATGGAAACCGGTTCAATAAGGATCGCTTCAATGACGACCGGTTAAGTGGCGACTGCGCAGTGCGCTCCACAGCCGCCGGATTGTTATTTCAACACCGCACACTGTTGTTTTTGTCTCTACCATCCGCGCCCGCGCTGCTGGCCGATGCCAGCCCCGAGTTTAACCCGACTGGCACATGGCATTGCTGAAGTTTGCATAATCCGTTTCTCTGTGATTGCCGTCAGGCAGAAAATCACAGTCTGCGCTACCCTGATAGTGTCATCCCCTATTTCAGCAATTCGTCGTTGTGCGAACCAAGCGCCGGCGCAGCCACCGCGTCAGCGGCGTGCGCGCGCAACGAAAGCACGATGGGCACGGGTGTCGCCGGCATGGTCTCCCCCTGCTGGTTGCGCAATTGCGCTTTCAGTACTCCGCGCTCGCGCACGTGTTCATCCTGCAGGGCTTCGCGCACGCTCTTCACAATCGTGCAGCAGCAGTCGGCCTGGCGCAACAGCGGTTCCCAATGCGCGGCATCGCGCATAGCAATGATCTCGGCCACTCGCCTGGCGGTGGCTTGCGGGTCGACACGGTCATTGCGATATTGCTCTTCGAGTCCGATGGTTTGGGCAAAAGCCGCCCAGAACTTGTCTTCGAGCGGACCGGCGGCAACGAATTTACCGTCCGCCGTCACGTACAACCGGTAACGCGGCGAGCCGCCTGTGACCAGTTCGCCGCCGCTTTCAGGCCAGGTGTCGGCGCCAAGACCGTTACCAATGGCCCAGTACATGAACGGCAGCACGCCTTCAGTCATGGCGATGTCGATGTAGGTTCCTTTACCGGTGCGATCGCGTTCGCGCAATGCCAGCAGGATATTCAGCACCGCCGGATAGGAGCCGCCGGCGATATCCGCAATCAGCGCTGGCGGTATCACCGGAGTGTCGGCCGTGCCCATACTCAATGACAACAGGCCGGCATCACCAATATAGTTGATATCGTGACCGGCGCGGTCACGCTTCGGCCCGGTCTGGCCGAACCCGGATATCGAGCAGTAAATCAGCTTCGGATTGATGCGCGAGACCGTGGCGTAATCGAGTTCGAGGCGTTGCATCACACCGGGGCGAAACTGCTCGACAAGAATGTCGGCCGATTCGATCAGTGGCTTCAACCGCGCGCGCTCCTGCGGATCTTTCAGATCGAGCGCAATGCTTTTCTTGCCGCGATTGAGCATCGCAAAGTTGACGGCTTCGCCACCCCACGACGGCTCGAAGTGACGCATATCTTCGCCACGCCCGGGCCGTTCCACCTTGATCACTTCAGCGCCGGCCTCGGCCAGAAACAGCGTAGCCATCGGCCCCGGCAACAGTGTCGAGAAATCGAGAACCTTGATTCCACTCAGGGGCGCGGCCATCAGTTTTCCTCTTGCTGGTGTTGATCCTGTCGATCGTGTTGCTGCTCTCGCACGTGTGCCACGACCGAGCGGCGCGCCGGTGCGAATCCGGGCGTGCCCCAAGTTTCGAACAGCGCTTGCGTGATCTCATAGTGGCGCGCCAGGCCACCACGTTCAACACGCTCGATCGGCCCGGCCGGATAGCCAAGGCCAAGGCGGCAGGTCAGATCCATGTCTTTCGCGCTGGCCAGCCCTTCGTCGAGAAAACGCAGCGCGGCATTGTATTTCGGCCGCACCAGCCGGTCGATGATGCGCCCTGCCTGATCGGAAGACACGACGACGGTAAACCCCGCGGCCTCGAACAACTCGCGCGCGGCATCGATTGCCGGTTCACTGGTGCGCGGCTGGCGCACCAGTTCGATCAGGCTGGAAGGCGCATCGTCTCCGTTGCGATAACGGGCAAAGCCGACGACATTCGAACCCTCCTCGCCGGCATGCTCGCCGGTATGGACGCCGAGGCATTCGGTATCGAGCTCGAGCAAGATCGCTCGCTTGGCCTCATCTAGTGCATGTGAACCGGGCGAGCCAAACGCGCCGAGATAGACCACCACGTCGGCGTGTTGCGATGCGTTGGCAACGAACGCTTGGTCCGCTTCGGGAAAAGAGCGGCTGTTTCCGCATTTGACTATCGAATATTTCATCAGTAATTCCTGTCCAAAGTACCAGTTTCGTTCGCAAGAAACGCAACATGTCAAGAAAGCATAGCGAGCGCTCCGAGGGCAAGGAGCCGCCAGCATCCAACAAATCGTGCGCACGACGAGAAAACGAGCAACGCGAGTTTCCGCGTAGACTCACGTGAGCAATGCGAACGTTACGTCGGAGCCACAATCCGAGTTGGTAGGCGAGGAGTAAGCGAGCATGCGACATAGCAATCGGAGCGCACAGTAGCTTTATTGACAAACCCTTACCCACCGAACATGGTGTTGCCTTCATACCGATAGAACCCGCGCCCCGATTTTCTGCCCAGATGCCCCGCCGCCACCATGCGCCGCAATAGCGGCGGTGCCGATGAGCGCACGTCCAGCGTCACCGGGTAGAATGCCTCGCACAAACGCAACTGGGTATCGAGACCGATCAGGTCGAGCAACTCGCATGGCCCCATCTTGTAGCCAAGCGCGGTCTTGATGGCGGTATCGATATCGGCCGGCGACGCCACGCCGGCTTCGACGGCGCGAATGACATCGTTGTTGAATGGCACCAGCAGCGCATTGAGAATGAAACCCGGTTTGTCCTGCGTCTTTACCGGCGTCTGCCCTGCCCGCTCGGCAAAGGCCCAGGCAGCGTCGAATGTCTGCTGCGAAGTGTTCATGCCGGCCGACATTTCGATGAGTTTCATCAGTTGCGCCGGCAAACAGAAATGCATGCCGACGACACGGTCCTCACGCCCACTGCCAGACGCAATTTCGGTAATCGACAGCGTCGACGTGTTCGATGCCAGTATGGTGTGCGCGGCGCAAACCGCGTTCAGTTCACCAAATAGTTTCTGTTTGGTTGGGAGGTCTTCGAACACCGCTTCGACGACCAGGTCGCAATCGCCAAGCGCGCCCAGATCGGTCGTGGTGCGCATGCGCGCGAGCACGGCATCACGTTCATCGCCGCTCATCTTGCCACGTTCGACTGACTTGCTGAAAAAGCCGGCACTTTGCTTCGCTGCGGCATCGAGCGCGTCCTGCCCGAGGTCATAACAGACTGTTTCGCATCCCGCACGCGCGGTGACGATGGCGATCCCCGCGCCCATAGTGCCGCCGGCTCCGCACACGCCGACTTTGCGTATTTCCTGTGTCATTTGATCTTGAAACTGCGACCGATGAGTTGACGGTGAATCTGGTTCGTTCCTTCCCAGATCTGCGTGACCTTGGCGTCGCGCATCAGGCGCTCGACCCGGTAGTCGGTGCAATAGCCGTAACCACCGTGCATCTGCACCGCTTCGGTGGCCATGCGCATTGCAAGATCGGATGCCCGCATTTTGGCAATGGATGCTTCCAGTCCGAATTCGCCGGCACCGCCATCGACCAGTGAGGCAACGTAATCGAGCCACAGACTGGTCATCGCCAGCTCACTTGCCAGATCGGCAATGAGGAACTGGTTGCCCTGAAAGTCGATGATGTGGCGGCCTGATTGTTTGCGCTCGTTGGTATAGGCCACCATGTCGTCAAAGGCGGCACGGGCAATGCCCAGTGCGTGCGCTGCCATGCTCGGGCGCGACTTGTTGAGCGCCACCAGCAAGGTGCGCAGGCCACTGCCCGGCTCGCCAATCAGGTTGGCGCGGGGGATGCGGCAATTATCGAACTGCAACGCCACAGTAGGTGCTGCCCGGTGCCCCATTTTCTTTTCGGTTCGGGTCACACTGAGCCCGGGCGTGCCCTTCTCCACGATCACGGCGGAGATAGCTGCTTTCGCGTCATGGATTTCCGACCACTTGCCGAACAGGAAAATCAGCTCTGCGACGCTGCCATTACTGATGAAGGTTTTCGTGCCGTTGATAACGATGTCGTTACCGTCGGGGGTGAAGCGCGTTTGCATGCCGGTTGCATCGGATCCGGCACCCGTTTCGGTAATGGCAATGGCGCCGATGCCGCCTTCGACGATGCGCGGCAGCAGACGTTTCTTCTGTTCCTCGTTGCCGAAATCCACCAGCGGCTTGATGCCGTTGAAGTTGGTCGCGTAAATGACGCCGGTCGAAGCGCATGCTGCGGCAATGATCTTCACGCACTCCAGATACAGCGCATAGGACATCGGTGTGCCGCCATATTCGGCGGGAACGAAGATGCCGTTCAGCCCGAGCGCCATCAGCGCCTCGACACTCTTCGCGGGATATTCACTGCGCTCGTCAAACTGCGCGGCATTGGACGCAATGATTTCGTCGGCCACCCTGCGCACCTGGTCGAGGACGATACGTTCCTCGTGGGGCCAGTCGCGCCGGTTGTCCAGTTGTTCGAACAGTTTCATCGCCGCTTCACCGTTTTATTGTTGCTTCGCCAGATTATCGTTGTTTCGCCGTTTCATCGCCGCTTGAATCTGACTTGTTCACACTGTTGCGTTTGTTCATTCCGTTGCTGCACTCGTACCTGACATTATTCATCGCGAAATTCCGGCTTTCGTTTTTCCTGGAATGCCGCCATTCCTTCGCTTGCGTCCTTCATCTGGAATGCCAGCGTGGAAAGATCCGCTTCGGTGCGCAACCCCTCTTCAAGTGACATATCGAGCGCGCGCGTGACCGCCGCACGCGCGAACCCCAGCGCCGGCAGACTGTAGCAGGTGAACTCGCGGGAAAATGCCAGCGCCTGCTCGATCGCATCACCTTCAATCACCCGGTTGACCAGGCCGATCCGCTCGGCTTCGTCCGGCTTGACTGCGCGCCCGGTCATGATCATTTCCATGGCGCGCGCTTCGCCAACCAGTCGCGGCAGGCGTTGCGTGCCACCGTATCCCGGTATCAGACCGAGTTTGATCTCCGGCAGACCCATGCGGGCATTGGCAGTGGCGAGACGGAAGGTACAAGCCATCGTCAGTTCGAGCCCGCCGCCAAACGCGTAACCATTGATCACCGCCACTGAGGGCATCGGCAAGCTCGCCAACTTGCTGAACACTGCCTGGCCCTTTTCCGCGCCGCGCTTCTGCGCCAGCAAATCGCGATCGCGCAATTCCTTGATATCGGCCCCGGCGCAGAACGCCTTGTCACCGGTGCCGGTGATGAGCAGCACACGCGCATCGGAAGCGGTTATTTCGTCAAATGCCGCGCCCAATTCGTCGAGGATGGAAAAGGACAATGCATTGAGCGCTTCAGGGCGATTCAATGTAATGACCGCGGCTTCATCACGGCGTGAGATTTCTACAACCATCAGTTAACCTCTGTCGATATGCGAAAGCGGATGGCCTGTGGCTGCAAATCACCGCGCCTGACCATCGCCACCAGTTCGCGTTTGAGTATCTTGCCGCTGGCGGTGAGCGGGAATACCTCCAGTTGCAGGAAATATTCTGGCATGTCGTATTTCGACAGGCCTTCGGCAGCCAGATGCGCGAGACAGTCATCGGGTTCGATGGCACCGATCACGGCAAGACAGACTTTTTCGCCGAGGCGCTCATCGGCCACCGGAAACGCAGCCGCTTTCTCGATCGCGGTATGA
>JASFUE010000105.1:0-9968 GCA_050050435.1 Burkholderiales bacterium
AGTGCCGGCCTCGATGAGTGAGCAGCCTTAGTTCCCCCCGGTACAGTCGAATGCGTAAGTTCCGCCCTTTTCGATCGCGCGTCGATACGCGGGCCGAGCCTGTATCTGCCCGAGATACTCGCCGATCTTGCCATGTTGCTTGCCCGTCAATTTCGCGTACGCGGCAAACTCGAGAGGAAACGACATTTGTATATCAGCAGCGCTGAATTCTTCCCCCGCGAGATACGCACTGCGACCAAGCTCCTTTTCGACCAGGTCGAGTTCATTGTTGATCATGAGCTCAACGCGACCTTGCATCGCCTTTGCCGCTTCACCGACGCGCGTCAGATACAGTCGCGATACCAGATGCAGCATCATGGTTCCCTCGGCAAAATGCATCCAGTACAAATAGCGAATGTGCTCGGGCGTGCCCAGTGAGGGCGCGAACCGGCCGTCACCGTATTGTTCGAGCAGGTACTCGATGATCGCGCCGGACTCCGGCAGGATCAGCTCGCCGTCCTGCATAACCGGCGATTTGCCCAGCGGGTGGATGGCAAGCAATTCCGGAGGAGCAAGGTTGGTTTTCGGGTCGCGACTGTACTTTTCGATTCGATACTCGAGACCCAGCTCCTCCAGCAACCACAGGATGCGCTGCGAGCGCGAGTTATTCAAATGATGTATGACGATCATGTGCCTGGCTTTCTCCGTTTTTCACTACGTTTATTAAGGATTCAAAACCTTTTCCCGCCTCTGCTTTCCTATTCTAGTCAATTAGCGCTTTGTCACTGAGAACCTGAAAATTTGCGAAGGCCCGTTTCCATTATCGCTGTAAGCGTTCCTGTTTCCATGGATCGGCAGAGTTACTGTAGCCCATGCTTTCATAGAAACCGGGTTCATCACGTGAACTCACTTTGACTGCTTCCAGCCACTTGGCGCTCTTATACAGATAGCGATCCGGCACCATGACACGCACCGGGGCCCCGTGCGCCCTTGGTAGCTGCTCACCAAAGAAACTGTGCGCGAGGATGACATCCTCCTTCTGAGCCTCGCTAATCGGTACGTTACTCGTATAACCGGCAGCAGCCTCAAAAATAATGAAGGCTCCTTGTCTACGAGGTTTGGCCTTGTTCATGATTGTGCTGAGGCGAACGCCACCCCATTGGGAATCCAGAAGCGTCCAGCCAGTGACACAATGAATATCGCAGACAATTTGTACCTGCTCCAGTTCGAGCAGTTCCTGGTAGGAGAGCACGATCGGTTTTTCCACTTCTCCATGCACGCGCAAGGTCCAGTCCGCAATCGTGGCGGTTCCCGGCGTGCCACCCATGTTCAGAATCTTTTTAACTGCCGTCTGACCCGGGGGAAGGCGGGGCCGCCCGTCCGGTCTGGTGGAAGCCTCCAGGACTTGTTGCTCGGCATCGGCCACCCGCATGAAGCTACCGGGCAATCCAATGTTCACCAGGGTGCCCCCTGCCAGGGCAAGGAAAGCGCGCCTGGAACGCGTACGGTCTCTATGCATCATTCACCCCCTGCGTCAGCATATTCGTGTGGACCCGCATAGTTCGCTGTCATCATCACCAGGAAAATCGTCAGTGGCTCTCCCGTGATGATCAAAAACAAATCGAGGCGGTGAAAATACTCACCGCCTCGACTTGGCAACCCTCAAACTTCAAACGCGTCTCCTAGAGCATATCCTTGACTGCGTCCAGGCCTGCCTGTGCACATTCTTCGTCTTGATCGCCGGTCGCGCCGCTGACCCCGACAGCGCCGATATGCTGGCCGTCGCTGGTCATGATCGGCAATCCGCCCGGGAACGCTGCAACGCCCGGGATGTCAGCGATTCCCGGTACGCGGCCGGGTTGTCCATCCTTACCGAAAGCGAGTTCACCAACCATACGACTCGGAAACGGTAAACCCGCCGAGGTGTTCGCCTTGAGCAACGCGATATCGATACTCATGAGAAAGGCATTATCCATCCGGCGAAATACCTTGAGGTTTCCACCATCATCAACGACCGCAATGTTCAGCGGGCGCCAATCGGTTTGTTTCGCATAATGGGCCTCGCAGCCGTCCGCAATTGCATTGGCGAGAGCGAGCGTCAATACCCGCTTGTTCTTCTTCATATGATGATCGGCCTGCGCCCCGGTCACGAGACCCAAACCAATAAGCGCTGCCGCGGCAATTGAGAGAAATTTCTTCAACGACATTTTTAACCTCCAGATTGTCATTAGTCTTCGTACTAAACGCCGGCACCCACGCCGACAACAACAAAACACTCCTTCCGCTTGGGGAACCGTCAGGTTACTACAACGAGAAATTGACGGCAGACGCAGCGTTCTTGTCGCCCGAAGTGCGACAACACTGTCGCCTGTCCTGCATCGGACCCCGAGTACACTTTTCGGTTCAACAATGTGCATACAAAGTTCTTTCCGGACGACGAATGACGCGCAACTCCATGAATCTTAAAAAGTTGCAAAGGCCTGACCGCAGTGTGGTCTTGTACATTGTTCCCTTGTTCCGGGTCGCCAGACTGTGCGCGCTGTTGCATGACAACCGGGCACGTATGCGATGATGTAGCTGACATATTCACGAACAGAGGAGCATGACCGGCCATGGTCAATAACAATAGTTACTGGAACGACACCTCTGAGGGATTGCGGTCCGTGGAACTTCGCGCGGCCGGCTTCGATCCAGCCGCCGCGGGCGCGCGCAACGCTGTGGTCACAGTCGCAAGTCCGTACACCAACGCCCATCGCTGCAATAATCGCGTGCGACGCATCGCCGACCTCGTGCTCGACGCCATCGACCGCCGCGGTGGCCAGGGACTGGTCGTCGGCGCGCCGGCCGTCTCCGATGCGCTTACCCAGGGCACAGCCAACGCCGGCTACAGCCTGGTCTCGCGCGACCTCATGGCGGATTGCTTCGAGACGGGCCATTACGCGCATCACGCCGTCGCCATGATCGTCATCTCCGGTTGCGACAAGACCGGGGCGGCGGCCTTGATGCCATTGGCGCGCACGAATGCGTTCGGGCTGGTCATCTATCCAGGCACCAGTTCGCCGGGGCACGTCGACTTCGGGCCATGGGCAGCCAAAGGCAACAACCTCACCATCCTGGACTATGCGGAAGGCGCGGCTGCTTTTGAAGCCGGGCGCATCAGCGCCGGCGAGCTCGAGCAATTGCAGCGCTGCGTCATGCCGGGCAGCGGCACGTGTGGCGCCATGTTCACGGCGAACACCATGAGCACAATAGCCGAGGCGATGGGCATGATGCTCATGCGCGGCGCCTCTCACCCGGCCGACCATGATGCAAGCAGTGACGTGCACGAAGATGTGCGCGCGCAGATTCAGGCAAGCGTCGATGCTCTCTACGGGCTCATGGAGATGGGTCTGCGTCCACGCGACATCATGACGATGAAAGCATTTGAAAACGCGATCACTACTGCGTATGCAATGGGTGGCTCGACCAATCTGTATCTGCATTTGCTCGCCATCGCGCGCGAAGCCGGCGTGCCGCTGACCATTGAACATATCCAGTCAGTCGGCGAGCGCGTGCCGATCATCGCCAACCTGCAGCCGCAGGGCCCCTACGCGATGATATCGCTGCACCAGATCGGTGGCGTACCGGTTGTCATGAAGACCCTTCTCGAAGCCGGGTTCCTGCACGGTGATGCAATCACTGTTAACGGAAAGACTGTGGCAGAGAACCTGGCAAACGTGCCGACACTTTCCGAGCTTGGAAACCAGGACATCGTGTTTCCGGTTGATGCACCGGTTGCGCCGCCCAATCACCACATCAGCGTGTTGAAGGGAAATCTGGCTCCGGAAAGCTGTGTACTCAAACTCAGCGGCAAAACGCTCGCAGCCGGGGAGTTCCGTGGGCGCGCGCGCGTATTCGATAGCGAGCACGATGCCATGAATGCAATTCGCGCCGATGACATTGTGCCCGGCGACGTGGTGGTAGTACGCAATGTCGGCCCGGTGGGCGCGCCGGGCATGCCCGAGATGGTGCATCTGACGATTCAGTTGCAGGGCCGGGGTCTGGGCAAGGATGTCGCACTGATTACGGATGGCCGCTTTTCCGGCGTCTCTCACGGCATTCTGATCGGCCACATCTGCCCCGAGGCGGCCAAAGGTGGTTCCATCGGTCTCGTCCGCGACGGTGACACGATTGTGATTAATGCGCAGCGGCGTACATTGAATGTGGAACTGGATGACGCAGAGCTCGAAGCACGGCGCACTGCACAGCCTGCTCGCAAGCAATCCAATGTCAGGCCGGGCTCGGTACTGGACAAGTACGCACGGCTGGTCTCATCGGCACACTATGGTTGCGTACTCTGAATCGTCCGACCAAGCGTGTCATTTGCGGCGCCGGCGCAGAAAGCGCTGCATGTACGCCTGTGGTTCATCCTCCAGAAATGCGTCTGCGAACACATCGACGCTAGTCTGGATTGACTGATCAAGTGGCCGTTGCTCCCAGTCACGGCACAGCGCCTTCTGGGCCCGGATGGCTCTCGGTCCGGCATTGAGGATCATCGCGATGCGATCGTCCACCACCGTATCGAGTTGACTGGCAGAATCAACACACTCAACCAGTCCCCATGCGGATGCTTCCATCGCATCGATGATGCGCCCGGTCATCACCAGATCGCGAGCACGTCCTGCGCCAATCAGTCGTGGCAGCAGTGCCGCCTCTATTACAGAGGGAATGCCGACCTGCACTTCCGGCATTCCGAAACGGCTGGCGGGTGTGGCGATACGCAGATCGCAACAGGCAGCGATTTCGAGCCCGGCACCCAGGCAGAATCCGTCGATACTCGCAATAACCGGCACCGGTAGTTCACGCAGCGCCTGACAGACCGTGTGCAGACCCGTGATGAACGCTTTCGCCGATTTGCTATTCAGGCGCACCATCTCGTGTATGTCGGCACCGCCGATCCAGGCCTTGCCCGCGGCGCCCGCGAGGATGACGGCTCTTGCGGTGTCGTCCTCGGCGACCCGCGCGAGGGCACCAGCAATTTCCGCCAACGCGGCAGTATTCAAAACGTTCAGCTTTTCGGGGCGGGCTACAGTCAGCCGGTAGACCAATCCTTCAGGATGTCGCTGGGGATCGACCAACAACGCGCGGGCTAAACCGGTGTGGGAAGAGTCCATTGATGATGCACACGAGTACCAGAACAATGACGGCAGAATAACATCGGCAAGGCGCCGGGCTGCAACAGAAGGACAACGGGGTCAGGCCCGTTGCGTCTTTTACTCATAACAAGAATGGTTCTCTGATTTCAACCGGTAAACCTCTACCCTTACTACCGCTGTCGCTGCTTTTTGTCTCAATGGCTCTAACGGATCTTCGAATATCGAAGAGCACAAGAATCGGTCCTATGACTACCGCCAACATCAAGAACGTAACCGCAGAAGAAATCAGGCCACCAAGAATTTTCCACGCCATTTCGTTTTCAAGGATTGCGCCGGTAGCTTCCAGCAATGGAACCGTGAAGTAGTAGCCGATAACCGCAGCTCCCAGAAGCGTAAGCCACATATAAATCTCGATGATCCAAGTGTAGAGCTTGACTGTTAACCTGGTAAGCATTTGCCCTTCCCTTCCTGTGAAACGCCCTGAGTAATCTCTGTTAG
The DNA here is from genome assembly GCA_050050435.1 of Burkholderiales bacterium. Lineage (GTDB taxonomy): Bacteria > Pseudomonadota > Gammaproteobacteria > Burkholderiales > Eutrophovitaceae > SG8-40. The sequence continues at coordinate 5,613 of JASFUE010000105.1, forward strand.
TCCATGACCGGTGCGCCAGAGGTAGATTGCCATGCGCGTTCCAGCGTCATACCGGTACTTTCGAGCGGGACAGCGCCTCAATGACCGCTCGCGTGATCGCCACAGTGCCGTCACTACCACCGAATTCGAACGGCACGATCATGCGCGAGGCATACGCAGCATCGACCGCGCCTTCGAGACAGATCGCCGCATCGGTGAGCGCGCGTATCCCATGCTGCGCACCGAGCCAGTCGAGCATCATGGCAGCGGACAACAACATGGCAGTCGGGTTCGCTTTGCCCTGGCCCACGATGTCGGGCGCACTACCATGCGCCGGTTGGAAAAGTCCGTGGCGGTCGCCGATGTCCCCCGAGGGCGCCATCCCCATACCTCCGATGAGACCGGCACCGAGGTCGGAGAGGATGTCGCCGAACTGGTTCTCGACAGGAAGCACGTCGTAGTCCCAGGGCTTGCGGATCATGTTGAGCGCCATTGCATCGATGTAGCAATGGTCCGCGGTAATGTCAGGGTGCTTCTTTGCCACCTCCAGGAATACCTGATGCATCAACGCCTGTCCCCGATGCACGTTGGATTTGTCGACGCAGGTTACTTTACCCTTCGACGGTGTTCGATCCTTCCGACGTTTGGCGAGCGCGAACGAAAACTCGAACAGGCGCTCGGAACCGGCGCGGGTGATACGTCCGAGGTCGTACGCCGCGTCCGGGCCAGCGTCCGGGACGGCATCCGGATTCAGGCGCCCATAGAAAAAGCCCTCGGTCTGCTCGCGCACGATCACGAAATCGATTTCGGCAGCACGCGGGTCGGCCAGCGGCAAGGGTGTTCCGGGAATGGCGCGTACCGGGCGCACGCCGGCGTAGAGATCGAGCCCGGCACGCAAGTCGAGTTGCGGGGCAATCTCGGTTCCATCCGGGTACCTGACGTTCGGCAAGCCCATCGCGCCGAACAGCACGGCATCCGCTTCCGTAGAGGCGCACATCGACGACTCCGGGAACGCGACCCCCGTGTCTGCATAATGCTGCGCACCACCGGGGTGTTCCTCAAAGCGCAGGCGATAGCCGCCAATGTGTTTCTGCAGCGCGCCGAGGACTTCAAGGCATGCACTCATTACTTCGACGCCGATCCCGTCACCGGGCAGCGTCACAATACGTAAATCGGAACTCATCAGGACTCCTGCAATTACTGGGCGCGCTTCTAGTCAACCAATGTCGGCAGATCGCGTATGGATGCGTACTATACGTCGTTACGAAGTTTCGAGCCGGTCCCGGTGACATTCTTCCCTTGTGACGATCGCAGCGAGTGTAGTGGTAAAGTCAGGTCTGGATTACCCATGGCACACACCGACGCACTCGATCAGGGTCGGTCGGCGTTTGCCCGGCGGCAATGGCGAACAGCCTACGTGCAACTGTCCGCCGCCGACCGTGACGCGCCACTCGAACCCGCGGACCTCGAACGCCTGGCCACGGCTGCCTACCTGACAGGTCAGGATGACGATGCGCTCACGCTGTGGGCGCGTCTTCATCACGCGTGTATTGAAGCCGACAATCCGGAGCGCGCCGTCTACTGGGGTTATTGGCTGAGCCTTATTCATCTCGTGCACGGTGCGCCGGCCCAGGCGAGCGGCTGGCTGGCGCGGACGCAGCGCCTCGACGACGCTCGCCAGGACACGAGCGCAGCGCAAGGATATGGCGAAGTCATTGACGGTCTGCTGGCACTCGGTTCCGGCGATTTCACCGACGCCACGGCGCACTTTCGTAACGCAGTCGGGCTCGCCGACCGGTTTCACGATTCCGATCTGCTGGCGCTCGGCCTGCTCGGCGAGGGCCAGGCCCTTGTCATGCAGCAAGAGTTTGCCGACGGTGCTGCCCGATTGGACGAGGCGATGCTCGGGATCACATCAGGCGAGGTCTCGCCGGTACTCGCGGGAATCGTTTACTGCGCCGTCATCCTGACCTGCCAGCGCACCTTCGATCTGGCGCGCGCACGCGAATGGACTAAGCAACTGGATACCTGGTGTGCCGCACAGCCGGACCTGATGCCATTTCGCGGCGAATGTCTGGTCCACCGTTCGCAACTCCTGCAATCGCGCGGCGACTGGTCGCACGCGCTCGATGAGGCGGCCAGGGCGCGCGAACATCTGGCGGCACGCTCCGAGGCAGTGGTCGGGCGGGCCTGTTATCAGCAGGGCGAACTGCACCGACTGCGTGGAGAATACGACGCGGCCGAGCGAATGTTCCGCGATGCCGGGCGCTACGGTTGCGAACCACAGCCCGGAGTCTCATTGCTACTTTTTGCCACAGGCGAAGTCGAAGCCGCTGCGACGGCGATCCGCCGCGCCGTCGACGCGGCGGTCGACGTGCCTGGCCCTGCGGGCGGTTTGTCGCGTCCCCTGCTGCTCGGTCCGCTGATCGAGATTCTGCTCGCGATAGGTGACATCGCGGGCGCACGCAACGCCGCCGATGATCTGGCCACGATCGCGGCAAAGATGAACGCACCCTATCTCGCATCGGTGTCCGCGCACAGCGGCGGCGCGGTACTTCTCGCGGAAGGCAAAACGCAGCTGGCACAGGCACGTCTGCGCGAAGCGTGGATGCTGTGGCAGCAACTTGAAATGCCTTACGAATCCGCTTGCGTGCGCGTGCTGCTCGGCCAGGTTTGTCGCCAGCTCGACGATGACGAAACTGCGCGCATGCATTTTGATGCCGCGCGCGCCGTGTTCGAACGGCTCGACGCCGCGCCAGCGCTGGACAGGCTGAAACGAATTGAAACAGATGTCGTATCCAACAGCGGGCTGACGCCGCGCGAGCGCGAAGTGCTCGCACTGGTCGCTGCCGGAAAATCCAATCGCCGGATTGCCTCCGCACTCGACATCAGTGAGCACACGGTAGCGCGTCACGTGAGCAACATCTTCGACAAGCTCGGCGTCAACTCACGCGCGGCGGCCACCACCTACGCCCATACCCGCAAACTCATCTGAATTGCGCCATGGTCAATTCTGACCATACGCCCATCGGCACAGCGTGGTGATTTCTGGCGATGCGCGCCCGGCACCCGATCGCCCAGACTGGTGCACCTGCCATCAACCGGGGAGAAAGCAGATGAATGCGCCGAACACACAAGCCAGTGCAGAGACTTACTCGAAATCACCCGCCGAAAATTACCAACGCTTTTTCGTTCCGTTCATCGGCGCCCCGATGGCGAAAGACCTGATTGATACCGCTGGCCTTACGGTGGGCGAGCGCGTGCTCGACGTCGCTTGCGGCACAGGCGTCGTTGCCCGAATCGCGGCCGAGCACGTTGGGGCATCGGGTTCGGTCGCCGGCCTTGACACTCACCCGGGCATGCTGACTGTCGCCCGGGCAGCAACACCGCGGGGCATTCCGGTCGACTGGTACGAAGCCGGCGCGGAGGCAATGCCGCTGCCCGACGATTCGTTCGATGTAGTACTGTGCCAAATGGGCCTGCAATTCATGTCCAACAAGGAGTCGGCCTTGCGTGAGATGCGACGCGTGCTGCGTCGCGACGGCCGCATCTACATCAACGTGCCGGGACCGAAGCCGCCACTGTTCGGCATCATGACCGACGCATTGGCGCAGCACATCGGTCCGCAGGCGGGCGCGTTCGCCGAGGTCGTTTTTTCGCTGCACGATGTCGCCAGCATCACGAAACTCATGCGCGACTCTGGCTTTCGTGAGGTCGACGTCCGGGCCAGGCCCAAGACGCTGCCCTTGCCGGCACCGGCCGATTTTCTCTGGCAATACTTGTACAGCACGCCGCTGGCCGAGCCGGTGTCCAAAGCCAGCGCGGAGCAGCGCATGGCACTCGAACGGGAGGTGCGTAGCAAATGGCAATCGTTCGTCACCGACGGCAGCCTGCAGCTGAAAGTAAACATGACGACAGCCGCGGCACGGAAGTAGGCGATGAGCCCGCCGGGGCGCATTAACAGGGGTCTGGCCCCTTTAATTAACTACCTGGATGGTTCTATAGGCGGCTATTCACATTCTGATTGAATGCCGCCAACGCGCCTTCGAAACGGCCGAAGGTCAAATGTTCATTCGCGCCGGACTCCAGCCCTGACTGGATATTCTCCCCGATACTGAAATCTTCATCGAGCGTGACCCACGTCATCTCGCGGTTATTGGCCCAGTGCGCCAGATCGTCTTCGCTCACCAGCCGGTCTTTCGGTGCGAGGATATGGAAACGCACGCGTGTCGATGTTGCGCTCAACGGTTCGTACTGAATCGTTTCAATATGATCTTGCACCACCACGATCTGCGTCACCGGGAAGATCGTGTACAAGATCGCCGCATGGTCACGCAAATGCCAACGGTCAGTTGGCATGTCTTTCAATTCGGTCAA